>JAPLCS010000220.1:2654-4521 GCA_026392145.1 Fimbriimonadales bacterium
CGACGGATTCCTGTTGACCGTTGACTTCAGCTTCCTTGCTGAGGAGTTCTTTTTGGGACTTTTTGAACAGGGAACTTGAACTGAGCGGTGGACAATTCTTTCGGATTCGAATTATCACGGAGCCCATTTACACCATGCCCCTGAGTCCAGATAAGAAATCGCAAGTTATCGCCGAATATGCCACCCAACCCGGAGACACGGGTTCGGCAGAAGTCCAGATCGCCATTATGCAGGCGAGAATCCTGCAGATTACTGATCACCTTCGAACTCACAAGAAGGATAACCACGGCCGTAGAGGTCTTCTCGTACTCGTTGGAAAGAGACGACGATTGGAAGCCTATCTCCGAAACAGAGATGTTGTGAAGTACCGCGAACTTATTAAGAAACTCGGAATACGTGAAGTGAAGCCCCGTTAATTGCGTTAACGGAGAAAAATGATACATACAATTAACTTCGAGGTAGGCGGCAAAGAGTTCTACCTCGAGACAGGTCGCGTCGCCAAGCAAGCTGGCGGCGCTGTTTTGCTTGGAATGGGCGAAACAATCGTCCTCGGCGTCGCTACGATGTCAGAAAATCCTAAGGATGGAATAGATTTCCTTCCTTTGACTTGCGACTACGAAGAAAGAAAATACGCCGTTGGAAAGATTCCTGGCGGTTTCATGAAGCGAGGAGGACGACCTTCTGAGAAGGCAATCCTGGTTTCCCGACTTATGGACCGACCGATATGGACCGACCGATACGGCCTCTCTTTCCTAAGGGATTGCGTAACGACGTTTCAGTCATTGCAATGCCATTTGCGGTTGAGCAAGATTGTCCGCCCGATGTATTAGCGGTATGTGCCGCTGGTGCTGCGCTTGCGGTGAGCGATATCCCGTTCAAATCACCTATTGCCTGTGTTCGAGTTGGTCGAATTGATGGCGAATTTGTTTTGTTCCCGACTGGAGATCAAATTAAGGTTTCGGACCTCGACTTGGTGGTTGCTGGTCACAAGGATGCAATTTCCATGGTGGAATCTAACTCGAAAGAAGTGAGTGAAGCCGATATGGCTGCAGCACTTAAGTTCGCACACGCTGCGGTTCGAGAGATTGCACTGAAATTCGCAGAGTTTGCTGCAACGGTCAACAAAGCTAAGCGCACCGTTAAGCTGTTTACGTTGGATGAAGATCTAAAGAAGACCATTGAGAAGAAGTACGGCAAGGAAATTGAAAAGGCTCTTCTCGGTTCGAAAGATAAAGCTGTTCGAGAGAGCGCACTTAATGACCTGATTAAAGATATCGTGACCAAACTCAAGCCTGAGTATGAGGGTCAACCCGAACTGTCTGCCCAGTTGCCTGAAGCTGCTGACGGCGTGGTCAAGGGTGTCGTTCGAGATTTGATCATCAAGAAAGATGTTCGACCAGATGGTCGAAAGCTTAATGAACTGAGACACATAGAAGCGACTGCTGGTTTGCTTCCACGCGTACACGGTTCTGGTCTCTTTACAAGAGGTCAAACTCAAGTTATGACGGTGGCAACTCTCGGTCTTCCGGGAGATGCGCAAACCAGGTCTCTTTACGAGAGGCCAAACTCAAGTTATGACCGTGGCAACTCTCGGTCTTCCGGGAGATGCGCAAACCATGGACGGAATTGAAGTTGAAGAGCCTAAGAGATATATGCACTTCTACAACTTCCCATCCTACTCTGTAGGCGAAGTCCGACCTAACCGAGGTCCAGGAAGAAGAGAAATTGGTCACGGTGCACTTGCAGAAAAGGCGTTGAGAGCGGTTATTCCATTAGATGATCCGAACTTCCCGTACACATTGCTTCTGATTTCGGAAGTTCTTGAATCAAACGGTTCAACATCCATGGCTTCGGTGTGTGGCTCTAC
>JAPLCS010000076.1 GCA_026392145.1 Fimbriimonadales bacterium
ACCGCCCACTAACGCAGGGCGTTGGGGTGGCGGGGGTGAGTGCCAGAAACTTGACGCATCGATGATACCGATGACACGCCGATCGTCGTCTACTGCCAGCAAGAAGGGGTGTGATTCAAGTTGACGGAATGCCTCACCACCGGTTCTATAACCTTCAACGGTGGCTACGTCGGAGATGAATTGAGCGACATCAGCGTGGGTATCTACTCCGCTGCCGATAGCTTGGTGGAGCGATTGTTGGTTGAGGACACCGAGAAGTTGCCCGTTTTCGGTGATGGGCAGGTGGTGGACTCCCTCTTCTCGCATTGTCTGTACCGCCAACAAAAGACTCGCCCCTACTTCTAAAGTTGGAATAGGTCGTGCAATCTGTCCAGCTGGAAGTTGGAAAAGTTGGGAGGTCATAAGATGATGCTTTGGAGAAAGTTCTTTGCGATGGTTGCTAGGGAAATAAATTAAAAAGCCTCTCGCATTGGATTCAATGGGAGAGGCTAGTCGACTGACGATGGGAATTTATTCAGCTGCAGGTGCTGGAGCGGGTGCTTCAGTGTGTCGCTTGGTATATTCTCGTCGCTCGGTGTTCATTTCGGTAACCACGAATGGGATAAGAGCCATTTCTCGTGCTCGCTTGATGGCTTGGGCAACTTGTCGCTGTTGCGACGCGCTGTTGCCGGTTTGTCGGCTAGAAACCATCTTGCCTCGCTCGTTGATGAACTTCTTAAGAAGGGCAACATCTTTGTAGTCCACTACGTGGATTTTGTTGATAGTGAGGTAGCTAACCTTCTTCTTTCGTCGGTTTTTGGGCTTAGACGAAACGTCTGCGTCTTTGTCCAATCCGAGGGCGGCTTCAGCCGAAATTCCGTTCTTTAAATCTTCACTCATGCTCTTGGTCTCCTGCGGGGGCAAATGCCCCGAGCGGTTGAACCTATATTATGGCACAAAAATTTAGCACTTAGCTCGCTACGTGAATGACGGGACGTAACTCCACTTGGGTGTCCACTCTTCGGATGATTTCTCGAGTGAGGGGAGCGATGTCACCCTCGCCCGAAAAGAGGAACTTGACTAAGTAAGCACCGGGCCCGCGCTCTCCCCAGTTAAAGTAAGCGTGTGGTCGCTTGCCGGTGAGTTTGCCCATGTGGAGCAGAAGTGCCGCCAGAGAGTTAGGCACCGCCACACCGGTTGCTCTCAGTACTCGATAGCCCTCTACTTCATGGCCGCGAACTTTGACCTGGCCGATGAAGTTTGAAGCATCTTGGATGGTGATCTCAATGAAGAGGATTTGTTCGTTGTCAGGAATGTCGTGGTCTCGACGAGTCTCCATTTCTTTACGATTGTATTCGGATTTATCCTTCGTTTCGGGTCGGTTGGGGATGATTCGAATGGTATCGCCTTTTTCGACGGCTTCTTGTACGAACTGGAGTGCTCTGAGGTCAAGCTCAACACTATCGACTCGAAGTTCTAGCGTTCGCCAGATTCGTGAGACAAAGGATATCAGGATAATGCCGGCGATAAAACAGACGGCGATTTTGATTCCTTCTGGCTTTTCGATAATGTTGACAATGGTCGTGTAGATGAAGATGGTCGAAATAGTGCCGTAAATCCACTTGGTTCCTCGTTGCTTTTTGCGCGTGGATATGGTTGCGGCAACAGCGGCAGAGGTCATGAGAACCAAGACGCCAGTTGCGTAGGCTCCACCCTGTGCTTCTACCGATGCTTTGAAAATAAAGGTAACGAGGAGCGAAATAGCAACAAAGATGAGTACCAGTGGTCGGTTTGCCTTAGTCCATTCCGGGGCCATTCCAAATTTTGGAAGGTAGCGAGGGACAAGATTAAGAAGTCCAGCCATTGCGGAAGCACCCGCAAAGAGGAGGATCAAGATGGTTGAGATGTCGTAGGCGATACCAAAGTTGTTGCCATAGAACTTGTAGGCAAGGTAGGCGAGTGCTCGTTCGTGGGCAGCACCACCCTTATCGAATTCGCTTGCAGGAATCAGCGTGGTGGTAATGATCGAAGAGCAGATGAGGAGGACGCTCATGATGAGCGCTGCCGAGAGCAAAAGCTTTCGGGTGTTGCGAATTCGTCCCACGGGATTTTCTTCGGTGTCTCGTTTGTCTCCCTTGACGAGTGTCATGACAGAGACCCCAGTTTCAAATCCAGATAGTCCGAGTGCCAACTTGGGGAAGAGTAGCGCGGCTACCAGGAAAATAGTCATTGGGTTTCCGTTGTTGTATTTCGGAACCATTAACTGGGCCTTACAAGCAGTGAGGACTTCGGGATGGGTGAATACTTCCTCCAGACCTCGGAATATAACCATGGCATTGAGTCCAAGGTACGCAACAACGAGTACCACGGCAATTCCAATTGCCTCTTTGAAGCCCTTGAGAAATACAAGACCGAGAATCCCGATGAATACACATGTCACCAAGACCTTGTGATTGTCTAGGTGGGCGTATTGACGTACAAAGGCATTGTCGATGAGGTGAACCGCTCCATCAGCCGCCGACAGTGTGATGGTGATTATGAAGTCAGTAGCGGCAAAACCCAGGAGCAAAAGCACAAAAAGTTTGCTTTGCCACCATGTCAGGAGCTTTTGGAGCATGGAGATTGACCCTTCTCCGTGGGGGCTCTCTTTGGATACTTTCGAGTAGACCGGATACGCTCCGAACAAGGTCAACAAGACAAGAATGATGGTTGCGAAAGGTGACAGGTACTGAGCGGCAGCAAACGCAATGTAAGGCTGGTAACCCAAGGTTGAGAAGTAGTCAACCCCGGTAAGACACATAACTTGGTACCAAGGGTGGGTTTTATGATGTTCCTTGGAGGGTTCTTCTTCGAAAGGCCCTTCGGAATTAGGCACGTGCCCCTCAAGAAGCCATCGCATAAATGGGGAGTGCTTGGTGGCTTTAAGTGACGATGGAATCTTAATTTCCATAAGGTCTTTTCTGCAAGATACCGAATCTTAACGTGTTCGGTTGCTATTTTATCGGGAATTTCGTCTTCTGAATGGTTACCGGTAAACTGGAAGTTCACAACTGAGAAACCAAAATGGCAAATTATCTGTGTAGTGTTGGGATGGAAGTTCATGCTGAACTTTCCACGAATTCAAAAATGTTCTGCCGATGTCAGGTGGCATTCGGTGGTGAACCCAATACACGAACTTGCCCTGTGTGCCTTGGTTTACCTGGTGCGCTTCCGGTGCCGAACCGCGTAGCGATTGAGATGGTCATAAAAACCGCGCTTGCACTCAACTGCAAAATCCCCAAGCGGAGCATCTTCCACCGAAAAAACTATTTTTATCCTGACCTTCCGAAGGGTTTCCAAACCTCCCAATACGAAGAGGAGAACCCGTTGGGGTACCACGGATTTCTCGAAATACCGACTCCTGAAGGTGGTGTGAAGCGCGTTGGAATTCGACGAGTGCACTTGGAAGAGGACACAGGGAAATTGATGCACCTTCCGAGCGGTGGAAGCGGTGTGGACTACAACCGAGCGGGAACGCCGCTGATGGAAATCGTGACCGATTTCCCACCAGATATCACGAACCCAGACGAGGCAAAAGAGTATCTGACTCAACTGCGACAGATCTTGATTTATCTCAACGTCTGCGATGGAAAGATGGAGGAAGGTTCATTGCGATGTGAACCTAATATCTCTATTCGGTTGGAAGGTGAAGAAAAGCTTGGAACCAAGACGGAACTTAAAAACTTGAACTCTTTCCGATCCGTGCAGATGGGAATTGCGTTCGAAGTACGCCGACAAGCGGCGATGCTGGATCATGGCGAAAAGGTATTGCAAGAAACTCGCGGATGGAACGAGCAGAAAGAGTCTAGCTTTGCAATGCGGGTGAAGGAAGCTGAAAACGATTACCGCTATTTCCCGTGTCCGGATTTAGTTCCGATGGAGTTCACCGACGAATACATTGAAGGACTTCGAGCGAACTTGCCAGAGCTACCTTTGGCGAAATTGCGAAGATATCAGTCTGAGTATGGTCTCAACGACTATGATGCTAATTTGCTGGTCGCGGACCGAGACTGGGCTTACTGGTTTGAAGCGGCGGTTGCCGAGGGCGGTGATCCTAAAGCGATTTGTAATTGGATGAACAGCGACTTCGCGAAGATGCTGAATGAGGAAGGTAAGACGGCAACCGAGAGCAATATCACCCCTGCTCATCTGGTCGAGTTAACCAAACTGATTGCGGACGGCACGATTAGTGGAAAGATAGCGAAGAAGATTTTTGCGGAATCTTATTCCACCGGCAAGATGCCCAAAGCATTGGTCAGTGAAAGTGGAGCTACCCAGATTACGGACACAGATTCGATTCGTGCGATAGTGGTTGAGGTGCTAGGAGCGAACCCAGACGTGGTTGCAAAATACCTTTCTGGCCAGGTTTCGGTGAAAGGGTTCTTGGTTGGACAAATCATGAAGCAAAGTCAGGGTCGGGCGAACCCTGGTGTGGTGCAGTCCCTGTTGGATGAGTTACTCAAGTAGGTAGAAAGCCGTCAGTGTGGAATAGTTTTGATGTAGAGTGAAATAACCATGAATCTCATTACCACCGCATCGATTCTGTTGGCGACCCAGACGGGAAGTGCCCCGGTACAAGATCGGGTGGACGAGATTTGGACTCACGTTGACAATCATATTATTCGCCAAATGGACTTTTGGTTTGATGATGGAGAGTTTCCTGCGAAGGTTGAACTTCTTAAGGTTCAGGTTGCGTACGAGTCGAGCTATGAGAATGTGACCAACTTGGGTTGGATGCTTGAGAATATCGACCGATATGACTTGGTACCTCCTGTGTATCTGAAGTACCAAAAGGATCATCCCGAAGATCCCGATGCGTGTTATCCACTAGGATGGCATTACTTTTTGCTGAGGAATTGGCAGAAAGTCATAGAGGTGTTGGAGCCTTCATTGAAGCGGAATCCTACACCCAACACCTACCGCACGTTGGCGAAATCGTATGAGCGTGAAAAGAAGTACCAGGATGCAATTCGCATTTGGGAAATGCAACTGAAGCGATGGCCAGACGACATACCGTGTAAGGCGAATATTGAGCGGGTTAAGAAAAAGATTGGCGGCTGACCTGACTGGCTTGCCATTAAGGCGACCAACACGCCAAGTACGAGCAGTACTCCGATGAGATTATTAGTTCGGATTCAGCCAAGGTCCTCTCAGCAAAAGTTGTTGCCCGAGGGGAAGGGACTGAAGGCGTGGGTGAACGCGCCTCCGGTGGATGGTGAGGCGAATGCCGCGTTGGTGCTCCTGATTTCCAAGTCGCTAGGAGTGGCTAAGAGTTCGGTGCGTATTGTCCGAGGCGAAACGAGTCGATTGAAAGAAGTCGAGGTGGACGGATATGAGACCTTTGATGAGGTAGTTCAGAGTCTGGGTGATGGTCAGTCATAACTGGTAAATTCAAAGTGAGATGCTTGAAGTAGGTTTCACCAAATTGACATTGCCGAAGCTCTATCCATTGGCGATTAGCCGAGGCACGATGTCTTCTTCGGACAACTTATTTGTAACGCTTTCGGACGGTGTGCACGTTGGGTTGGGTGAGCATGCTCCGGCGACGGGCAAAGAGTGGACGGCTGACCGAGCTCAGGATCAACTTTCACGATTTTGTGAGGTCCATTTGAGCCAGATGGCGGAAGTGAATCCGCATGATGTATGGCAAAAACTGCGAGACGAGCAGATCGATCCTCCAGCGATGGCGGCTCTGGATATTGCGATTTGGGACTTGTTGGCAAAGCGGGCGGGGCTTCCATTGTATGAGATGCTGGGTCTGCCAAAGCGATCGGTGGCAACCAGTGTGACGATTGGAATCAATCCGCCCGCAGTTACACGGGAGCGAGTTCCAGATATTTTGCGGCGCACCGGGGCAAAGTTTTTGAAGATTAAATTGGGGTCTCCTGAGGGAAGGGACCATGACAAGGAACACTTTTTGGCGGCGAAAGAGGCATCGGCGGCTTTTGGGTCGGTACTGAGAGTTGACGCGAACGGTGGATGGAGTGTGGCGGAAGCGATAATGATGATTGAGTGGCTGGAGGCGCAGGGCGTTGACTATGTAGAGCAGCCCCTGGCGGAAGGCAATGAAAGCGGATTGCCCGAACTCTTTGCCAAGCGAAAGCTCCCTATTTATGTCGATGAATCGTGCCGATGGTCTTCGGATATTCCTAAATGGGCGAGTCATGTGGATGGAATCAACTTAAAACTGATGAAGTGCGGGGGCATTACTGAAGCTTTGCGAATCGTGGCGACCGCGAGGGCTCATAGGCTCAAGACGATGATTGGTTGCATGAGCGAATCAAGCGTGGCAATCGCGGCGGGGGCGGCGATTGGGGCTTTATTCGACCATATTGATTTGGATTCCCATTTGAATTTGAACCCAGATCCTGCAGACGGCGCTCCGATTGTTGAGGGTGTGATTGTTCCTTTGGACGTTCCTGGGCATGGCGGGTTCATGAAAGCCGATTCTGTGAAAGAAGCGGTGATGGAAGAGGGTGGTTCGTGCTGAAGCCTTGGCATAAGATTGCGATTTTTATGGAAGGCGCGCTGGGAGCTGACATCGGCAAGATGGGCTACGGCGTATTGAGGTATTCGCC
>JAPLCS010000035.1 GCA_026392145.1 Fimbriimonadales bacterium
CGCTCCCGATGTCGGTGGAGTAGGTCGAGCGAAGAAACTCGCTGACATGCTGAAATGCCCATTCATCGTTATTGCCAAACGCCGCCCCGCACCAAACGTAACCGAAGTGGTGGAAATCGTTGGTGATTTCAAAGGAAAGAGGTGCGTAATGATTGACGACATGATTGATACTGGTGGATCAATTGCTGGTGGAGCCCAAGCCCTCATGGACCGAGGCGCGAAAGAAGTTATCGCCTGTTGCACTCACCCCGTTTTCAGCCCTCCTGCGACCGAAAGGCTACAAAACAGTTGCCTAAGCGAAGTAGTTGTTCTGGACACAGTTCATCTTCCCGAAGAAAAATTGTTCCCTAAGCTCACAGTGTTAAGTGCGGCACCACTGATCAGCAACGCAATCAAGCGAATTCACCACAATGAATCAGTCAGTTCACTTTTTGGTACGTGGGGCTAAGGCAAAACCTGTCCGGTCCAAGCAAGAATTAAATTCGGCTCATCTCCCGTAGTAAAGCATTGTGTTTGAACTAGTCGAAGCATTCGTTACCCTCAGAGAAAACTGGAAGCGAACGCTTTTGACCGCGAGTGGAGTAATGGCAGCCACCATCGCAGTGGTGCTACTCGCAAGCATAGCCATTGGCGTCCGAAAAGATTTCACAGAACAAGTTCAAGATCTCGGAGTAAACACACTCATCACCATCCCAGGAAAGCTTGGTGATTCCTTCAACTTCAATTTAGGCGGAGCGAGTTATCTCAAACTCGAAGACGCCGATCGCCTCAAACGAGTACCCGGCGTTCTCAGAACATCATGCTGGACTTTTGTGGGCGGCGGCGCAACCTACAAAGGTAAGCAAGCGGCGAGTTTTCTTGTAGCAACGACACCAGAGTGGTTCGAAATAAAGTCCTTTGACATTGAAGAAGGTCGATTACTTTCCGCCATCGATAACGAAAAAAAGGTCTGCGTTATTGGTTCAATCGCCAAAGAAGGACTATTTGGAAAGGAAATCGGACTGGGTAAAAAAATCACCATCAATGGCGAATTTTACGAAGTGGTCGGGGTAACCAAAGATCAAAAGCAAGAGGATAGCTTAATGGCAATTGGTTCATTTCAGAATCTAATTTATATTCCATATGCTGGACTACATGCCAAAGAACCAGAAAGCCAAACGGACAGAATTGTCATTCAAATTGACCCTAAAATTGAACCCATCAGCCTGCTAAAAACACTCAAGAAAACCCTTGGTCAACGATTAAACGAAAATCAATTTGATATCCTGACTCAACAGGACTTGCTAAAAGTTGTCTACAAATTCACCAACATTCTCCAATGGCTCTTGATTGGACTGACGGGAATTGCACTGTTTGTTGGAGGGATTGGAATCATGAATGTAATGCTCCTCAGCGTGGGAGAAAGAACTTCAGAAATTGGAATTAGAAAAGCCATGGGAGCGCCCAACCGCTCGATCTTCAGGCAATTTCTCATCGAAAGTATCGGAATCGCTTTCTTTGGTTCGCTTGTGGGCTTAACCTTCAGTGCCTTCGTGTGCCTTTTGTTGGCGAGGTTCTCGCCGATCAATCCAATCATCACGCAACTAACCGTGTGGGGAACAATTGCATCATCCATGTTCACCGGAATGATTTTTGGAATTATCCCCAGCATGAAAGCGGCCAGAAAAGATCCTGTCAAAGCAATCCAAAACCTGAATTGATATTCAAGTATTACTTCGACTTGGGATAAATCAAACTCGTAATCTTCACAACTGACTTACCATTGGGTTGTTTCGTAGCAGAAATAATAACCTGACTATCCTTCTTGGTCATCCCCATGCTTGTCATCTGGTCGCCCGCCACCTTGCTATCAAATCCACTCTTCTTGTAAAACTCAGCGAGAATTTCGAGA
>JAPLCS010000159.1 GCA_026392145.1 Fimbriimonadales bacterium
ACTCCTGACGCGCTTCTGCGGGAATTACAATCTGACCACGATCTCCGACCGTCGCCGAACCGTAAAACGCATCTTCAAATTGAACGCACTTATTCAATGGTTAACCACACTTGTATGAAATGTATGAAAAATCACACATTCACAACTAAATGATTTTACGTAATCAGGCAGAAATAATTCACCCAATTCCCTAAATAAAGCAAGAAAAATAACAAAATCCGCCGAAGGTTTCCCTTCGACGGATTAAATGAAGTTGCAAGCAGAACTACTAGGAAGCAACGACTAAAATATCAACAGTCTTAAGTTGCTTCGCAAGTTCCAATAGCAAAGAACCCTTCAAAAATTCTTGAATCTTGGTGCGCTCACTATGACCCAAGATTATCTGGGTCACATTGTTTTCCTGAACATACTTCAAGATAGCTTCGCTTGCTTCACCGTGGAGCGTTTCAGTAGGAATTCCAAGCCGCTCACAAAGAGTGAAGTCATCCTTCAAAATTTGAGTGGGTTCAGAATGTTTTGACTCCTCAACATAAACGGCTTTCACTTCACCCTGCATTTTTTGGGCAAGCCGCCATCCACGCCGAATCAAGCGCAACGATGACTTCGTGGGTGAAATACAAATCAAAACTCGATCGCTGGTCTGCCAAGGTCGAGCGATACGCTCTTTCTTTCGCCAAGCAATCAAATCCTCATCCACACGATGGGCAATCTCTCGCATTGCCATTTCTCGCAATGCATTCAATTTCACTTCCGAATAAAACCCATTTAACGCGGACTCAATTTCGCCTGGCGGCACCACCTCACCTCGCTTTATCCGATTACGCAATGCTTTAGGTGTCAAATCAACCAGTTCGACCTCATCTGCGTGGTGAAACACCTGATCGGGTACCGTTGCGACCACTCGCTTGCCCGTGATTTCAAAAATGTCGTCGTTCAAACTCTCAAGCGACTCAACATTCATCGTGGCAATAACATTGATTCCCTTTCGCAAAAGTTCGTCAACATCTTCCCACCGCTTGCCATGAACCGAACCAGTCACATTTACGTGTCCAAGATTGTCCACGCAAACGGTATGAGGTTTCAAACGCAGTATTTCAGGCAGATTAATTTCCTTACCCTCAGTCCCCGCGTAGCTAAAGGTCAGTGGCTGCACATATTCCAATCCTGATTGAAGATCTTCATCAACCATCAAACGATCTTCGTCAGAAATAATAGCAACGACACAATTTTCGCCCCGACTATTGCGTCGCCGAGCCTCCTCAATCATGACTTTTGCTTTGCCGACTCCCGGTGCGTACCCGAGAAAGATTTTCAGTTTTCCAGATGTGTTTTGTGGCATAAATGCTCGGTGGTTTTGTTGGTTGTTACTACTATTGTTTTTCCTCAGATTCAGGAGACATTAATGTTCATGCAGAATCTGCAGACAGAGGGGCAAGAGATACCGTCATCATTGAGTTAATCCAATCCTGCTCAAACTTTTCCAAATCATCAATGAGAATAGAAGCCGAGCTCGGAATCGACCCATTCTCCCTCAGGTACTGAGCCATTTTTTGCTCACATAACGCCTGATAAAATCGCGCCCCAAATGGAACTTCATCAGCATCAATAAAGGCCTTGATGAGTTCTTGAGCATAAGCCGGAAGAATGACCTTCACGTACCGTGGCGAATCCTGTCCACGCTGGATTTCGAAAATGTAAGTCAGGTTGCCAGTATGTTCATCCACCAACTCCTCGCTTAATTCGAAGTTAAAGCCGTTAATATCTTGTTGGCTAAACTCCTTGCAAACCGTCGCGACCGGTGAAAGCCTCTCCTCACCCTTAATGGCAGACTCAACCGCCTCTCTCAAATCAGTCGGAGCGTAGGGTTTTCTCAGGAAGTCAATCGCTCCACGATTTATGGCCTCAAGCGCCGTATCAATCCCACCAAAACCACTGACAACAATGACTTTCGCATCCGATCGTCGTTCCAAAATCTCTTCAAGAACTTCCAAACCGCTCAACTCAGGCATCCGATAGTCTGTGATGACTAAATCAAAATCGGAGCCTCTGCCATAAGTATCAAGACCATGTCGACCAGAGGTCGAAGTTGAGACAGAAAATCCAGCGCTCTTGAGCACCAGTTCCATCATTTTCAAAATTGTAGCGTCGTCATCAATGACGAGGATTCTTGAATTCAAATATCCTCCGGCAGGCCTCAAAAATTGAGAGCACTACCCATCTCTTCTTACTCCAAATCCTCATTCAAAGATTCAATGCTCGAAGCGTGAATAGTTTCACCTTCCAAAAAATTATTATGATAGGTTGAATTCCAATCTTTTACGATATCCAAAGGTTTCTTAAGAACTTTAACGAAATTATTCACTTCCCTGATTCATCCACTCTGAACACAGCCCCTCATAAAACCAATAACAATACTAGCTCGCAATTTTAACAGGCGCGTAGTTTTTGAGAGAACCTTGAATATGAGCACCAATAACGTGAAGAACCTTTCCGTCCCAGAACTTACGTGCTACCAAGTTGGTCATCTCGAGTTCCCCGTCGTTCCCGCACCCGTCACCCGAGAATGGATGGACAACTTTCCTAACAAGCATCCGTATCGGTGTCTACCACTCGCGATTGCCAATGCTCACGGATGGCAAATACTCTCTCCCATAGACGTTTCCTTTACTTGGAACGGTGGACCGGCAATGACCGATATCGCTGTGGCAACCACTCACTCAGATAAGGACGACCTGCATCATGTGGCTCAATCTCACTTCACGTGTGGAATTTTCACCTTTCATACCGGCTACATTTTCCGAACCAACCCGGGTTGGGGGCTTATGGTTACTGGTCCATTTAACCAACCGCGAGCGAACTGCTATCCACTTACTGGAGTCGTTGAAACCTACTGGTCACCCTACCCCTTCACCATGAACTACCAATTCGAGCGTCCTGGCACCGTGTACTTTGCCAAAGGGGATCCCATTTGCCAAATCATGCCCATTCCCATGAACTATCTGGGCGAAACAGAGCCAGTAATCATGCCGCTTGAGGCTAACCCAAAAATCTACCAAGAGTTCGAAGAATGGCGAGAAAGAAGATCGTCATTCCTTACCGACCTCAGCCAAGGCGATCCCGATGCTATCAAGCAAGGCTGGCAGAAGAATTATTTCCGAGGCGAAACGCCGAGCGGAGAAGTGGAATCCGATCATATCAGCAAGATTCGAGTTCAGATGCCAAAACAACAAAGTTGACGAATTCACTCCCAAGCCCATAAGTTCTCAAGCCCAAAAACTCCCATAGCCAGTTAAAACACAAGGCGAGGTGTCCGTCAATTTACAGACGAACACACCTTTGATGCTCCAAGTAAACTAAGGAGGTGAAGTCACTTAAGGTTCTCTCCATGATTATCCTCCTGGGAGGAATCGTAAGCGGTGGAGCCCTCATCTATCTTGCAACGACCCGAGGAAAGTCAGTGCCTGGAGTTGACATGGCACAACCTCGGCATCCTGTCACAGCGGACATGGAAGCCAAAGTCACCAACCTTAATCAACGCATCGCTCCATTTTTCAAACTTCCAGATACTGACGGAAAACCCACCATCATCGGCGGGGCTGGACCTCGCCCTCAATTCCTGTACTTCGTTAAGAAAGGG
>JAPLCS010000309.1 GCA_026392145.1 Fimbriimonadales bacterium
TCCGCAAACGATGTCTACAATCGATTCGTTAAGTTCTATCGAATCCTACGAAAAAAACTGCCCACCACCCCCGTCCTCTACGTGAGCGCTAAACCAAGCTGGAGCCGATGGCACGTCAGAGCAAAATTCCTCAGCCTTAACAACTGGATAAGAGAGTTCGCTTCCAAAGAACCAAACACCGATTACGTAGACACCTGGAGTGTCATGCTCACACCCCAAGGCGTCCCGGACCAATCCATCTTCAATAAAGATGAACTCCACATGAATGCCTCTGGTTACAAGCGATGGGTTCCTGTCCTCGAACCTAAACTTAAATAGTTCGCACCACCTGAAATGATCTCATTTGAATACCAAAACGATCACTACACCATCCACCTCACTGGATGGCACCTCATCTGGGGACTACGAAGCAAAATCGTCATCCCCTACAGTCAAATCGTTTCATTCGAACCACACACGGGGGCATACAACATTCCCTGGTGCCGATGCCCAGGAACCGCGCTTCCCCGCGTCATCATCGCAGGAACCTATTTAGCTACCGGTCGAAAAGAGTTCTGGTACATGCGATACAAACACAACGAAATTGCGATCACTCTAAAGGGTCATAAGTTCACTCGCATTGTCATTGAGGTCGACAACCCAACCCAAGAACTCGCCAACCTTGCAACGGGTATCAAACGCTGGTCAGACCTTCAACTCATCGCCTCACAGGCTGGCTAATCAGAATCCACAGAAGTCCCCAAAGCCGACTCCTTCTTGCGCTCACGCCAGTTCAACATGTTATCAACAAACAAAAACTGGTGAGCAACTCCCGCCCATTCTCCAAACCGAGCGCGAAAAAACTCAGCACTCGACTCATACTTCTTGTGAGTCAAATCTGTATTACTCCACTCAGGAAAATACAACCGAGTCAATGCCTGCCAAATATGAGTATCGATCGGTACCGACTCACCAAAATCAAGAGCAAAGAGCAATATACAATCCGCAAGTTTGGGACCGACACCAGGTAGCCCCAACAACCGCTCCCTAACTGCTCCAAATTCTTGTTGCTTGAGAGACTGCAAAGAAACCTCACCACCCCAATCAGCAATCATCGCCGCCGCCTTGGGAATACTCGCCCCGCGATATCCAAACCCCTTTGCTCTTAACTCGGTCTCCGAAACCGATGCAATCACCTCCGCCTCTGGAAACGCATACCCAACTTCGGTCGGCACCCCGTAGCCCGCCAAGGTTCCAACCATGGTCTTGATTCTCGCAATATGATTATTCGAGGTGCATAGAAAACTCATCAATGTTTCCGTAGCAGAAAACGGTCGCATCATCCGCAAACCATTCAATGAACCCAAATGTTCCTGCAATTCAGGCCCACGCTCGATGATTCCACCGTACATCGCAGCATGGTCAACATCCATCCGAAACAACGAACGAAAAGCCGACTCATCAACATTGCTCCTCACTTGAAAGCAAGCGTCAGTAGAAGAAATATCAAACCAGTGAGGACCATCCTGAACTCGCCAAACATCGCCTACCTGAGACCAACGAAACATCTGTCCACTTTCAGCGATACGCTTCAAATCAACGGCAGAATCGGTAATTGAAAGTTCAAACTGGTTCAGAGCGTCACGCCCTCGGGAAGCATTTGCAAGAACTCCTCTTCACTGAGAACAGGCACCCCAAGTTGCTCAGCTTTCACCAATTTTGATCCAGCACCAGGACCAGCAACCACATAATGAGTTTTAACCGAAACCGAGCCAGAAGCCTTGGCACCCAGCGACTGAACAACCTCCTCCGCAGCTTCTCGAGTAAATCGCTCGAGCTTGCCAGTAAACACAAATGTCTTGCCCGCAAATACGCCCCCTTCAACCTTAGCTTCAGGTGGCGGAGCAACTCCCAGTTCCTGAAGTTCCCCCAACAAACTAATATGGTCAGGATCTTCAAACCAACTCCGAATAGCCTCAACCGTGCGAGGTCCAAAGCCATCCAGCGCAATCAGTTGTTCAGCACCAGCATGCTGAATTTGATCTAGAGTTCCAAACGCCCTCGCCAAATCTTGAGCCGTTCTTTCTCCCACCTCAGGAATACCGAACGCAAACACTAACCGAGCCA
>JAPLCS010000259.1 GCA_026392145.1 Fimbriimonadales bacterium
ATTCACGGGGAAGGATTGGAGAAGTTGGCTCCAAGGCCAAATCACGCAAGATGTTCGTAACTTAAGCTCTGAAAATCCGATTTCTTTTTGTATGACTAAGCCAACTGGGCAGCTTTTGACCTTTGGTGACTTGCATTTAGTCAAGAGCAATGGATGGATGGTGATTCCAAAGTCGAGTGCCGAGGCGGTGCTTGAACGGGTTGAAGCAATGGTGATAACCGAGGACTGTGAAGCCAAGATTTTGGAAGTCAGATTAGTCCACGTTATTGATGCCTCAGACGGATTGCCAACGAACCGAACGGGAATGATTGGGTTCGATCAGGTTGTGAAGGGTCGAGCACCTTCAGCGCTTTCGCGTGAGGCATTTGAACTAGCTCGATTAGAAGCCGGAATTCCTGCGTACGGAATTGATACAGACGAGCGGACTTTGCCACCTGAACTTGGGGAGCGATTTGATGGACGCTATGTGAGCTACTCAAAGGGTTGCTACACAGGACAAGAGGTTTTGCAGAGAATCCACAGTCGTGGACACACGAACCAGACCTGGCGAGTGTATGCCACCCGAACAGAACCGAAAGTTGGCTCAATCATCGGTAAGAATCAAGGTCGGATAACGAGTCGAGTTGCTCACCCTGAGGTTGGTTGGCTTTGTGGTGCCATCGTTCGGAATGAAGTTGCGTTTGCCGACCGGCTTGAAATTGATGGTGGCGAATTGATTCCTCATTTGCCGTGATGCACTAGTTGGCAGACTAAGGCCCTTTTAATGTGGGCATAATAGAGGGGTGAATCCGCATGATCGGCTCTCTCATGTTAAGGCAATCTACTTTGACCTTGATGACACTCTTTGCGGATATTGGAATGCTTCCAAGGCTGGTTTGAGGAAGACATTTGAACTTCATCCGGTTGTAGGAAAGTCTACGGATGAATTGGTCGAGGCGTGGGGTCATGTATTCCAGAAGTTTAGTCCTGGCCTGAAGGACAATCGGGATCTATACGAGTCGTATTTGACTTCCGGCAAGGAGACCCGAACTTTGCAGATGAGATACACCCTTGAGCATTTGGGTGTCAGTGATGCTGATCATGCGGAGCGATGGAGTGAGTGCTACATGGAGCAACGTGATGCTCATTTGGTGCTTTTTGATGATGCTAAGCAGGTTTTGGATTCATTGAAGGGTAGGTATCCGCTTGGCTTAATTACGAATGGTCCCGCTGATATCCAGAATCAGGAAGTAGATACCTTGGGTATTCGCTCTTACTTTGATAATATTTATATTGAGGGTGAGATGCGAGTTGGGAAACCGCATATGGAGGTTTTTGAGCGAGCGGCTCTGGCCGTTCACTGCGCTCCTGATGAGTTGTTGATGGTTGGAAATAGTTTTGGTCACGATATCACTCCAGCCATGGAGTTTGGCTGGGCAACCGTATGGATTCGCCGCGATTCAGATGTTCCGCCGAGTTCAAAGTCTGGATTGCCAGAGCCTGTGCCTACAGAAGGTCCGATGCCGACGATGATTGTTTCATCGCTGATCGAGATGTTGCCGTTTTTGAATCGCTGATGAGTTGGAGCCTGCAGGACCTTGATTACGGTGGTTTTCGTACTATTCATTTAGGTTGGAAATCCGTTGCTGCAGACCTTCTTTTTAGTTTTTTGAGTTATTCTGGGTTGGGGTTTTCCGTTGCGATCTTTGCGATTTGTCTCGCGCTTTATTCTCCGACTCGAAAATTTTGTGCCCCCATACTATTTTCGATTTTGCTGGGCGGAACTATTTTTGCTCAGAGCTTTAAGACGTTGATGCCACGTCTTCGCCCCAGTAATCTGAGCTGGGCCATTCCCCAGGAAGCACATTTACAGTCCTCATTTCCGAGTGCGCACACTGCTTGTGCTTTTGCGGCTGCGACCGTGCTTTTCATCATGCTAGTGAAGGATAGGAAGCCGAATTGGGGCATTTTGGCGCTGTTTTGGGCACTGGGAGTTGGACTAAGCAGGATTTATAGGGGTGTTCATTGGCCCACTGACGTGATTGCTGGGGCGATGCTTGGCATTTTGGCTGGCTGCCTAGTTAGTTTAATGCCGATTTTCCATGTAAATTTGTCAGGAAAGACTAAAGCCTGAACTCGTAAAAATCAAGTACAAATACTGGTTTGTTTTAGATTCAATTTACAGAGTCTTGGGTTGAATGATGATTCCGCCGAAAACCTTAATGTGGGAATTGGCGAAGAAAAAAAGTGGGGGGGCAGATTGTGGGTCAAACTCGGCCTCATCATGGTTGCCCTTTCTGCGGTTGTTACCACGCTTCTCCTGATTCTCAACTCGCACGAGAACTCCACGATTGAACTATTGGTCAAGGAAAGGGAAGGGGTTGATGCTCTTTCTCAGCTCAACCGAATTCGACCGCAACTCAATTTTAAGGAAATTGCTGCACTTTCTCCCAGCGGACAAAGTTCGATGATTCGGAGGATATGTAGCGCGCTTGATTCTGAGTTGATTGAGAATTATGTCCAAACCTCTACGAATGCTGAGGTTGACTCCCTGAGACATGTTGCCACCTCAATCAGCCGCAACGAAGAAAAGTTCACGATTGATGTCTTTAACCGGATCGTTTTCCTCTTTAATCGTTGCTACCGGGATATCGGTGACCGGTCGAATCTGGTTTTAGACCCTGAATTGGATTCGGCCTACACGTCTGATCTCTTGCTGTCTAACTTGCCGGTTCAGTACGCGCTCATCCAAGATTTGATTGCTAGTGACCCTAAAGATGTTGCGGGAAGATTAAGTAAATCAGTCGCACTGAATGAGCAGTTACTTTTACAACGGGATCTAATGCGATCCATTGAATCGAAGCGACGATTTTTTGAATCCTCATCCGAATTTGAATCTGCCACAAAAAGTGCCGCCAGTGTGCAAAAAGTAATCGCGAATCCTGGGAATGCAAAACTGCTTGCTCAGTCGGAGTATTTGTTGCTACGCACCATACGTGACACCGAAACATTGCTGAGAACCATTTTGGATGAACGCTATGTGCGGCTCGTTGGCAAAAAGACGGCCATGAACTTCTTTATGGTTGCTCTGTGGATGATAGCCTTGGCATATGGTGGAAGGCTAACTAGCCATATTGTTTGGCACACCAATCGATTGGCAACCCACATTGATAGTCTGCAACAAAACGACATTCTGGAAATAGGCGAGGGCATCAAGGCGCTGGCTGAGGGAGATTGGACGAGAGATGTGCGACCAAATTATTCCAGGCAGTTAACTGAAATTGAAACGGAAGGGGCACTGGAACTGGTCCAAATTGGACAGTCACTGAATCGTACAGCTGCTCAAATTCGGGCTTCGATTGGTTACTTGAATTCAACACGTGATAAGTTGAGACAAAGTACTGAAGCATTAGCCGCTTCCGAACAACGCTTTAAGTCCATGGTGAGTGGTCTTGGTGAAGGGGTGCTGATTACGGATGGCGATGATGTGATTCAGTACGCGAATGCGAAGGCTTTAGAATTACTTGGCCGAGAGTTGGCGGATATTGAAGGTATTCCAATTACGACTTTTCTTGATCACGCAGAGTGGAAACTCATAAGAAGCCGGGCCGAAGTATTTGAAGAGTCGGGTACGCGCGGGCACGAGACGGTTATTGAGCGGAAGGGTGGCGAGCCATTTGAGGCAGAAATTATTGCGACACCATTCCCTTATCAATCGACTGACAATCAGAAGGGTGTCAATTCCTTTGGAATGATTGCGGCAATTTTGGACATTAGTCACCGAAAGAAGTACGAATATCAACTTTGGCATCAAGCTTTGCACGATAAGTTGACTGGTCTCCCCAATCGCGCTCTCTTCTTGGATCGAGTTCAGCAGGCTCATTATCGACATGAAAGGCTGACCAAGAGATTCGCTGTACTCTTTATTGACCTTGATAATTTTAAGGTTATCAACGACAGTTTAGGTCATAAGGCAGGGGATGAACTCTTAATTGAGATTTCTCGAAGGCTTCGAAGCTCGGTTCGGGACAAAGATACCGTTGCTCGATTGGGTGGCGATGAGTTCACTATTTTGCTGGAAGAAATTTCGAACGATGAGATGGTGATGGAAGTTGTCCGAAGGATTCGAACTCATTTCTCAACTCCGATTGATTTGGGTGGTAATCAAGTCATGAGCGGTGGCAGTATTGGCATTGCATTTTCCGATCCGTACCTATCTGTCGATGACTTGGTAAGAAACGCCGACATTGCGATGTATCAGGCGAAAGCCGCTGGAAAGCACCAGCATGTTGTGTTTGATGAGCACATGCGTGAGAAAGTTGAACTAAGGCTTAAACTTGAAAACGATTTACGCCACGCCCTCGAAAATGATGAGTTATTGGTTCAGTATCAACCGAGTTATAGCGTTGACCAGTCCCGACTGGTTGAAGTTGAAGCATTGGTTCGATGGCAGCATCCAGAGCTAGGAATTATCCCTCCCAAAGAATTTATTCCGATTGCGGAAGAGTGCGGACTCATCATCGCAGTTGGCAATTATGTGATGTTGGAAGCGGCAAAGTTTGGTGTTGAATACAATTTGCGAGTGCCGAAAGCAGAGCAAATTTGTGTGAGTGTGAACCTCTCCGCCATCCAACTACGGAGCGATCAATTGATTCCAAGCATCAAGCGAGTATTGGTTGAAAGTGGCCTTCGACCCGATCAGTTGAAGCTAGAAATTACCGAATCAATGTTGATGAAGGACACTAAAAAGGTTGTCGCAGTTATGAATGAGCTGAAGAAGCTCGGAATCAAACTTGCGATGGATAATTGTGGGACAGGATATTCTTCCATGTCCCAACTTAAGGATATGCCAATTGATACACTTAAGATTGACCGATCCTTTATTTCTCAGCTTGATAGCATTGATTCGCAGGATTATGCGATTGTGAACGCCATTATCAATATGGCAAAGTCCCTTCGCATGTCGGTGACTAGCGAAGGGATTGAGACTGATCTTCAGTTCGGACTGCTGAAAGATATGGGTTGCGACCAAGTTCAAGGATTCCTATATTCACCAGCAGTGGATGGTAGCAAGTTGCTACGACCCACCAAGAAGCCTCGGGTGGCCTAACTACTGCGGGTTTACCAATTTTATGGTGTGAATAATTGGTGGCTTTACGGGTCTGTCGTCTTTAGGACCGATTTCCACATTCGCAATTTTTCGGATTACATCTTCACCGCGCACACACTGACCATAGGTAACGTATTTGCCATCGAGATGTTGGGTTGCCTCTCGACTCAAAGCTACATAGAATTGACTTCCATTGGTGTTTGGGTCGGTTGATCGAGCCATTCCTAACACTCCGAAGTCGTGGGGCAGGCTGGATTGTTCGAGCGGAAAAGCATAGCCTGGAGAGCCAGCTCCTGTACCTGTTGGGTCCCCGGCTTGAATGACAAACTGCTTTCCTGTTCGAGGGTGCTTTTGTACAATGCGGTGGAAAATGATTTCTCTATAAAATCCACCCTTGATGAGTTCGAGAAAGTTCCAGACGGCATTAGGTGCGACATCGGGCCTCATCTTGAACTCAATGTCACCAAATTCTGTGTTCATTACGACGTTCTGGTCAATCCAAGTTCGAATTCCAGCGTAGGTATCGTCTTCATCTTTTTCCCACTTTGGTGTTTTTGTGGTGGGGTCTAGGGTGACAACTTTGGGGTTCGTCATGGGTTGTAGGACCAGTGCAGGACCAACATTTTTTCCATCACCGGTCAGCTGAAGATAGGTGACTTCGGTTCGCTTTAGCTTCCAGAATTCAGGGAGTTTAGAAGCAATATCAATCTTTCCGGCTCTTACTTCGAATTCGTTGAGCATCTCACGGGAGTTTGCTTTCTGGATTTGGAGAGTGAATTTTTTATAACCTTTGGGTGTTTCTACTGTTATTGGGAATGGACGATCTACACCGTTGTAAGTAAATTCTGGACGCAAGGGGGTGAACGCTTTGGGTGCAGCTAACGCGACCATTAGAGTTGCAGGAATGAACATGTTCCGAGTTTAGCCGAAGAAATCGTGTCAAAATCAGGGGATGAAACGAGGTTGGGTAGTTTTGAGCACAATTCTTCTTTGCCAGCTATCGACAGTTTCAAAAGCTCTTGCAGATACAGTTTGTATTGACCCAGGTCATCCGAGTGAAATTGGAAATGGAGCTACCAGTAAGAGCATTTCGGAAATTCGGGCTGCCTGGTTGGTCGCACAACAGATGAAAAAAGAATTTGAGGCGGTTGGGGTCAAAGTAGTTCTGACCAAGTCAAAGGAGACTGAAATGGTCAAAAATCGCGATCGTTCAAGGATTGCAAATGAGGCCAAGGCTGACTTGATGATTCGCCTTCATTGTGATTCACAATCGGGATCTGGATTTGCTGTTTACGTTCCTACCAAGCAAGGGACTGCACAAGGGAAGACCGGGCCATCCGACGATGTTATCAAGAAATGTGGCTTGCTTGGGAAGCCTTTTCATTCCACTCTCGTTGAGTGTCTCGGCGGAAAATTGCATGATAATGGGCTCATGTCGGATACCAAAACAGCCGTAGGTAGCCAGTATGGAGCGCTCATAGGTTCCATTTTTAGCGAGGTTCCGGTGGTTTTAGTTGAAATGTGTCGATTAAACAGCAAGGATGATGAGGCCTTTATTGCTAGCAAGAAGGGGCAAGATTTGATGGCAAAGAGCCTAGTAAAGGCCTCATTGGCAGCCATTAAGGCCATTAAAGAAGCCGAAAATAGGGGCTCGTCAGGAGTGAGAGGTAAAACGGGCAAGTGAGTGGGGAATTTGAAAATATGACACAGGGTCACACTGGGAGTAAAGAGGGGACACTCTCAGCAAATGATCAGGCAGGTGTTGTGGATTTAGAAGTTGTCATTCCTGCTTATAATGAGTCGGAGCGGTTGGAACGTACTCTTGCTCGTATTCGGGAGTATTACGATTCACAACCTTATTCGTGGCGATGCACCATCATCAGCGATGGTTCCAAGGACAATACTTTTGAGATTGCGACTCAATTTGCAGAACATGATTCTAGGTTTCAGGCGTTGGAATACGCAAAGAATCGGGGAAAGGGATATGCTGTGCGCTATGGAATGCTCAATGCAAGAGCTCATCGGATACTTTTCTGTGATGCTGATTTAGCAACTC
This sequence comes from Fimbriimonadales bacterium, assembly GCA_026392145.1. Taxonomy (GTDB): domain Bacteria; phylum Armatimonadota; class Fimbriimonadia; order Fimbriimonadales; family Fimbriimonadaceae; genus Fimbriimonas. Next base: position 7,146 of record JAPLCS010000259.1, read on the forward strand.
CCCAGGAAGAAACTGAAAAGCTTTGGAAGGCAATGGAATCTGGAGCTGATGTTGCCATTGGGAGCCGTCCATTGCGAGATAGTAACTTAGAAATTCGGCAGCCCTGGTACCGAGAGTTTCTGGGTCGGTGCTTTAATCGAGCTGTCCAGATGTTGGCGACGAAGGGAATTGACGACACACAGTGTGGCTTTAAGATGTTCACTGCTCACGCAAACGAGGAGATTTTTTCTCGCTGTAAGTTGGACGGTTTTAGTTTCGATTTTGAGGCACTTATGATCGCTCGAGATCTTGGGTTGAGAATTGATGAAGTGCCAATTAGGTGGAGACACCAGGAAGGCTCAAAAGTTGTGCTGTTACGAGATGGACCGAGGATGCTTCGGGATTTGGTGAAGTTGAGGCTGGCAGGGAAAGGAGCAAGAATGTCATTGAATCCGGAACGACATTCTGCAAAATGATTGATTTTGGAAATCGGCTAAAGTAAACCTAATGGAATTGCAAAGTATTGGCGAAAAGTACGCGGGTGGTAAGTACTATCTGAAGCGAAATCTTTTGAAGCTACTTGGTTCGGAATTCTTTATCTACGATCCCCATCAAAATTTATTATTTACGGCGGTTCGACCTATTAAACTCCGCGACGAGATTACAATTTTTGCGGATGACTCAAAGACGGTGGCTGCTTTGGTAATCAAAGCTCGTCAGAATGTCTTGCTCGACTTTAATGGAGTTTTTGACATTTTTGATTCTATAACTCAGAGTCGAATTGGGGTGATGAAGCGGAAAGCCGTGAATTCCATTGTAAGAGATGAGTGGGAGATTTGTGATGGCAATGAGTTCACAATTGCTACCTTAATTGAGGATTCGTTGATGCTAAGTCTGTTGAGACGTTTTGCAACAAACTTGATTCCTCAGAACTATGACATCCTTGTGAATGGCTCCCCCATGGTTGATTTGAGGCAAAATTTCAATCCGTTTTCATATCATTTGAATATTGAGATGAAGGGGCCATTTGACGCGAGGTTGGCTGTTGCATCGGCAGTATTGCTTGCTTCAATAGATGGTAAGCAACGAAGCTTCTAGTCTTTATCCTGTTCATTCTTGTGTAGTTAGGAGGGGCTCTCGGTGAACTTTGTTCGCACCTCAATGACTTGCCTGATGTCACAATAGAGACACGATGACGATTCGACCCAATGTCCTTCAGATGGTTCCTTATTCACCTGGGAAGCCTATTGATGAGGTGAAGCGAGAACTTGGGTTAGAGCGAGTTATCAAGCTAGCCAGCAATGAGAATCCTTTGGGTCCATCTCCCAAGGCGGTTGAAGCTGTTTCCATGATGCTCACACAGATGCATCTTTATCCTGACGGAGCGGCGTTTCAGTTGCGAGAAGCATTGGCTCAAAAGTTTAACCTTCCCATGAGGCAGGTCGTGGTTGGTAATGGTAGCGATGAAATTATTCATTTGCTAGGTCAAATTTTTCTTGAAAAAGGTAGCGATGAGATCATCGTTGGAGACCCATCTTTTGCTCGGTATGATGCAGCCGCAGGGTTGGCTGATTGTGTACTTACTAAGGTGCCCCTAACTCCTGATATGAGGCTGGATTTGGTAGGAATGGCGAAGGCTGTAGGACCCAATACCAAGCTGATTTTTATTGCGAATCCGAATAATCCGACTGGAACCATGGTGAGTAGACAAGAGGTTGATGCACTCATCGCGTCAATTCCAAGTGATGTTGTGGTGGTACTTGACGAAGCTTATTTCGAGTTTGCTTCAGGAGCGGACGACTTTCCTAATTCTTTGGATTATGTTCAGCGTTACTCAAATGTGGTTGGGATGCGAACCTTTAGCAAGGCGTACGGCTTAGCTGGACTCCGCGTGGGATATGCCTTTGTTCCAGAGGTCATTGCAGATGCAATTGACCGTGCTCGGGAGCCTTTTAATGTCAATATTCTCGCTCAAGCGGCAGCGATTGCCGCGCTCAATGATGAACAGTACGTTCGAGATACTGTCGAATTGAACCGGCGTGGAATCGAAACGCTTGAGTCAGTATTCAGAGAAGTTGGAGGAACTCCTTTTTCTAGTCACGCCAATTTTGTCATGGCGGATATTGGTCGTCCTGCTAAGCCAGTGTTTGAGTCGTTATTGAAGCGTGGAGTGATCATTCGTAGCGGACATGTTCTTGGAATGCCGAACTGTGTTCGGGTTAGCGTTGGCACTGATGAAGGACTTGAGGTTTTTGTGGAAGAGTTTCGGACTGTTATGTCTTCCTGAGTTTGACCGTTCGAATGGGGCTAATCTCGGTGGATACTCACCTGTCCGAACTGATCTTGATTGCCTCGAACCACAATCCTTACGGGAGAAAACTGCTTGATGACCCAAATGCTGGTAAGCAATCTTGAAGTCAAGTGAGACACAAGAATCTCGGTATTTGAAGAAGCAAAACAAGCAGGAAGAAGAATGTGTTCAGCGCCAATGGGGTCGACTGTGGCATCGCTCGTCATAAACTCAAAGCATTTTTCAAAGGCGTTCTGGGCGACTTGTTCAGGACGTGAATTTTTTTGGCTGGCTTCACCTCCACCGCCAATTGCAGTTTCATACCGCATCCATGCGGCGACGTAACCCATGGTTCCTTCACCCTCTGCTTCGAATGTGGTGATATCGATACGCTGCTTGGAAGAGTGTGCAAGTTTTTGAAGATGCGACTTGGCACGCTCTGCAAACGATGCATTTTTACCGGTGGTTGTTACAGAGGCTTGCAGTAATTTGGGCTCACCTTTTTCTGTCCAGTTGATTCCCTCAAGTTGGGATGGTTCTACTTCGAGGGTATTCATTCCGTTGCCCTCTCGTGAGAATGCGGCTCGTTCTAAATCGGCTTGAACTGCCAGCCCCATTTTTCTCCAAATAGGAACGAGAATTCCTTGGAAATAAGTTTGGATTTCTCTCGGTGAGAATTTCGCCTCTGAGGGGACGGATCGCGCGTTTCGGTGAGAAGAGAATTGAAAGAGAACCGTGAGTCAGCCCGCTGACATCGGCATTACAAAGGTCTCGCAAGCACTTGATCAAAGTTAGGTCTTCCACGTCCAGACCGATGTACTTTGTGCCAGTGCGAATTCCGTCAATTTGGACGGGTTGCTGGGTAAGAATGGACATTGAGAGTGCGGTACGAAGCAGTGCTCCTCCGCCTTCACCATGCGACCCATCGATTTTGATTAGGTTCGCCATTAAATTTTAAGCTTAAAGATGGCGTATTCAATCATCTTAATGGTGTAAGCCAAAGCAGTAATCAGCAATGCGGCAACAAGAATTTGCGTAAACCACGCACCGGTTTCTACTTTTTGTACGGTGCCTACGGTCACGTTACTGATTACCTTGGATGTGCCACCGAGCATACGGTTAACCATGTCAGAAAGTGGGATTCTAAACAATGCGTAAAACAGCGTGTAGAAAATGAAAACAGATGGCATCGCCAATCGGTACTTATGCTTTTGGTGTTCGTTATAGATAACACAGGTTTTGCATCGTTCTTTTTTGGCGGCAGTACTGAGCTTGTTATTGCGGGGAATCGCAGCGCCAGAGAGCAGTGCTTCTTTTGAAACGGGCTTGTTTTCAATTGCCGAGCGAATCACCGATTCTTCGCACATGCAACCTACTTGTTCTCTCCAGCAAGTTCTTTGGGCATGGAATATGGGGCATTTTTCGCGAACATATTTTCGGCAGTAAGGAAGCTGCCAGCACTTGCCCATGAACACGTTCTTACGATCGCTTTCCTCTTTCATGGACTTATTGCCATATTTCAGGAGCTCGGCTTTGGTTCCATGAACCATTCTGTTTTTCACTCGCAGGGAAATATCAGTGACGAGAATTACTGCTGCCATTCCTAGCCAGAGCATTGCTCCGCCATTCATCGCGGCATATCCAGCTTGGACCCCAGGGTTGTTGTTGAAACTAATGACTAGGGGAAGAATGGTCGGTGAGAACATCAATAGTAATGAACCGATTAGATGCCCTGCAACCATCACCTCTTCTTCCCAGAAGAGCCACGCAGTTCCAAGCACAAAGCATAAGACTCCAGTCACCATTCCTTTTTGGAACAGCTCCATGTTGGTGGCGACTTGGTTGGCTTTCGCAGCATCGCCGCTTGCTACCGTCATTAGATAAATCGTGACAAACAAACTTCCAGCGAAAGCAATGGCCCCACCCCATGTGGCGAAACGGGCAATCGTCATCGGGATTTCCCCGAGTACCTCGGGTTGGAATTCAGTGTTATCCTTCTGACGATTGGGTTTC
>JAPLCS010000398.1 GCA_026392145.1 Fimbriimonadales bacterium
CTTCCTGAAGCAAGATCATTCGGACGAGGGCCTTTCTCGACTGGAAAACCTGCAGGAATTGCTCAACGTTACTGTTCAATATGATGAAACTCACGAAGAGCCATCGTTGGGTGAATTTTTAGAGCAGATTTCTCTCCAGGCTGATTCTGATAAGTTGATTAAGGGTGGGGATGCGGTTACTTTGATGACCTTACACTCCGCCAAGGGATTGGAGTTTCCAGTGGTGTTTTTAGCGGGTATGGAGGAGGGGATTTTCCCTCATTCACGGTCGCTGCAAAGCGATTCTGAATTGGAAGAGGAGCGAAGGTTGTGTTACGTTGGGATTACTCGCGCCAAGGAAGAGTTGCATATCAGCCACGCTCACAGGAGGTCAATCTTTGGAATGCCTAACTTTAATGCGAGGAGTCGGTTCATTGATGACATCCCCGAGGAGTTGCTTGAGTCTCGTGGAAACGCAAGTTTTGGTTATGAGCAGTCTCGACCTTCGATGGAGTTTAGAACCGACCGTCGAGTTGATGCGATTGTGACTCAACAACGTACCGGATCGTACACAGTGAATGAGCAGCCATCGAAGCCTGCCGATAGTTTGTTCGTACCACCTTTTCAGGTTGGTGATCGGGTGCAACATGCCAAGTTTGGTATTGGGATTGTGATTGCTTGCCTTCCAATAAAAGATGACTGCGAGGTTACGGTGGCATTCCCGGGAGTAACGGGTGTGAAAAAACTTGTACAAAAACTTGCAAAATTAGAGAAAATATGAAGATGACATCATGCATTGCTAGGAGGGTTAGCATGTTCGCGGTGGTCGCTTTCTTGATGGTTGGTTGTGGGCAAGGAGGTCCTAGTTATCTTCCCATTTCTGAAAACCGAGAGTGGACTTATGCAACTCGCACCGCTTTTAATAAGCCCAATTCGTCCATTAAGGTAGGTCCCAAGATTGCGGTAGGCAAAATTGAAGGACGTGTGCTTTTGGGAGATTTGGGTGAAAGCAGAGTTGCATGGGATGGACCGGTTCTCATTGCTTCTCAATTAGCCAATGCCCGTTTCAACCCTCCTATTCCGATGTTTCGTGAAGATAAATTGCCCGCTTCTAAGAAGCAACGAGAAGAGGAGTTTGTGGTTGTTGATCGTTGGAAGGGCAAGATGGACAGCTTTGATCAATCTCGGCTTGCTACGGCTGTGCTCTCTCAGCGACGGACGGTTATTGAAGTTCTGGGCAAGAAGACGAACGTGGTTGAAAGCCTTTTGATGATCACTCTGGGTAAGTCTGAAATTGAAATTCGGACTTTGTTTGAGCGTGGTAAGGGGATTGTTAAACAAGAGCAACGCTCGAATAGAAACCTGGTTGTTTCGATTGAGCTCATTGATATGAAGTGAATGCTCTCCCTTTCGGATTATCGTTTCTTGGTGTATTAAGTAGTAACTTAGCCAGTAATCGAGAAGTCACATAGGAGTAATGAGGACGAGTTGAAAATGGAACCAATCAAATTAACACCAAGCGTAGATGAAACTCATTTGATTACTTTCAAAGAGGTCAAGATGCATCCCAAGGTTCGGAAGCTTATTGACGGAGCTAACGAAGTGATGAAGGCGATGGGATACACCGAGCATGGTCATCGTCATGTCGGGGTTGTTTCCTCAATCACTCGATATATCTTGGAGAACCTTGAACGTCCTGCACGGGAAATTGAACTTGCCCAGATTGCGGCTTACCTTCATGACATTGGTAATGTTGTTCACCGAACCAATCACCCCATGCATGGGGCGACTATTGCGTTTACCTTGCTGAACGAAATGGGAATGGACGCAACGGAGATAGCGCCAATTCTTGGTGCTATTGGGAATCATGAAGAGTCGACTGGCTTGCCGATTTCAACTATGAGTGCCGCATTAATCATTGCGGATAAGAGTGACGTTCACTTCAGCCGGGTTCAGAACCCGATTATGGAGAGCTATGACATTCATGATCGTGTGAATGCGGCTGTTCAAAAGAGTCGTGTTGAAATGAACAATGAAAATCGGACGATTCAACTGACTCTTGAAGTTGATACTTCGATTGCCACGGTGATGGAATACTTTGAAATCTTTTTGAGTCGAATGGTGATGTGTCGGCATTCGGCCGAATTGTTTGGCTATCAATTTAAGTTAGAAGTGAACGGCACCAAGCTAGAGTAGTCATACAAGCGTGGGACTCAAATTGATGTCGTATTTTAACATTTGTGAAAAAGTTGAATCTTTTTGGTGGTTTCTTGCAACCAAGATGTTAAGGATTGAACCTAATTGATATTTTTGAATATATCAGTGGGGTATCATTCTTAATTGCGTCACGCGGGCAACCGACGTGGCTTCTGTAGGCTTAAGCAACCTACAAAAGGCGAAAACTTAGACGAAGAGATGAGGGCTGACTGGTGGCAATGGGCTCAGTAGGAGTGCGGAATCACAAAATGTTTGCTCGATTCAAATCGTCCCCAATCTCGTCAGGTTTTCCGCGCAAGAGCAATCTTGTGTCTGCGCATCGGTTAAAAATTGAGGAATGTGTGATTGACAACTCTAACTATTCTTGCCCTTAGCAGTCTTTGTACTGCTGCTGTCGCTGTTGAGCCAACTCGGCTCGGATTTATGGGCTGGCTCCGCCAGTTTTTTGAGTCCAAGAACTCGCAACCATCACCGATGGTGACTGCTCCGAAGGTTAAGACCGAGGATGGCTGGACCACTATTCAATGTGATGATCTTGAATCCTTTGATGCGTGGTTGGATAAGGACAGCGAGGGGCTGCCTTATCGTCCGGGCGAGGAGCCTTCACTGGGTAGCCATCTTCTCATCGAACTCTTCGGTTGCCAAGCTGTAACCAAGCTATGCTGGAGGCGGCCAAAGTTTCTGAGGCTACAATCGTTGACGACTGCTTTAAGGAGTTTAAGCCTTACGGAGTGAGTGGAGCGGTGATTATTCAGGAGTCCCACTACACGATTCACACCTGGCCGGAGCACGGCTACGCTGCTGTGGACTTGTTCTACTGCGGTGGCACGATTAAGGTTCGGCGCGCGGTTGAAACTCTGAAAGAAAGATTCCAGCCGGAACGAATCAAGTTCCTGGTTGTTCGAAGAGGCAACCAAAGCGAAGTTAATCGCTAAACTCTAAGCTACAACAAATTAAAGGTCTGTCCAAATTGGCAGACCTTTTTTTGTCGCTGGGTACTTTGTTTGCAGTTATGGTTGGCGACGAATTACTTGACGAATTACCTTACGTTCCGCCAGCTATCGTTTAATGACCATGCCCGATGTGAAGAGGCTGGAGCGCCAGGTTGGCTGGAGTTGGAGTTTAGTTTCGCGCATGATGCAATGGCACCTAATTCTTGAGGGGGAGAGGGTGGAGCCCATCCATCAAATCGGCGACCTAGGAAACCGGTATCAATTTTTTTTGCGATGAACTCTGGATCTTCGAGAACTTCAATGAGGTAACCCACATTGGTTTTAATGCCTAGAACGTGGAAGTCTCGAAGGGCGGCGACTAGCTTTCGTCTAGCTTCTTCTCGATTGGAACCGTGCGAAACGACTTTGGCAATCATTGAGTCGTAGAATCGGCTGACTTCGCTTCCGATTGCAAAGCCTGTATCAAAACGAATACCGGGGTGTCTAGGTTCTGCCCAGCCGATGATTTTGCCAATGCTCGGTAGGAATCCAGCCGCTGGATCTTCGGCAACGATTCTTACTTCCATTGAGTGACCGCAGATTGCACTTCGGTCGCCCTCGATGAGGGCTTGGTTGAAGGTTAGCGGTTCACCTTCTGCAATGGCGATTTGCACTGCCACAAGGTCTAGACCGGTGATTGCTTCGGTTACGGGGTGTTCGACTTGAAGGCGAGCATTGACTTCGAGGAAATAGAACTCTTGGGTGATAGGGTCCACCATGTATTCGGCGGTACCCGCCCCGGAGTATCCGGCCGCCTTGACCAGTCGCTTTGTTGCGTCGCGCATTCCCTCCCAATCGAGTCCGTTTGTACCAATGGTCATTGCACTGGGTGCTTCTTCAATGAGTTTTTGGTGTCTTCGTTGAATCGAGCATTCTCGTTCAAAGAGGCACGCTACGGTTCCGTGTTGGTCGGCCACAAACTGAACTTCAATGTGGCGCGGGTTTTCGACCAGCTTTTCGACCATCATTGCATCGTCTCCGAAACCTTTCAGAGTTTCATCTTTTGCAATCGTGCATTCCGATGCAAATGAAGAGGGCTCGCGCACTATCCTCATGCCACGACCTCCGCCGCCAGCAGATGCTTTGAGCATGATGGGATAGCCAATTTTTTCAGCCGCCTCTTTCAGTTGTGTTTCGGTTGCTCCAGGTTCAAAAAAGCCTGGCGTTATGGGGACATTGTTTTCAACCGCAAGTTTCTTGGCATCAATTTTTCCGCCAAGAAGACGCATTGCTTGGGCCGGGGGACCGAGAAATAGTATTCCTGCCTCTTTGAGGGCCTCGCTCAACTCTGCTCGCTCGCTGAGAAATCCGTACCCTGGGTGAACGGCATTCGCTCCGGTTTGCCGGCATGCATCAATGATGGCTTCGATGCGAAGATAGCTTTCGCTCGGCAAGGAGCCGCCAATGTGGACGGCCTCGTCTGCTGTTGAGACGTGCATAGAGTGCCTATCTGCATCGG
>JAPLCS010000141.1 GCA_026392145.1 Fimbriimonadales bacterium
GCAAAGTTGGGTCAGGCTTCAGTCGTCCGAACGGGTTCTGAGATGACGATTTTAAGCTATTCGTATTCTTTGAACTTATGTAAAGAAGCGGTTGAGGCGACCGGCGTTGATGCAGAACTTATTGATTTGAGGACGTTGAACCCTTTGGATTGGGAGACAATAGCGACTTCGGTCAAGAAGACCCATCGATTGCTGATTGTTCACGAGTCACATGCACGTTGTGGCGTGGGACGGGATTTGGCGGCTCAGGTGCAAGAGCAACTGTTTGATGAATTAGACGCTCCTATTCGCGTACATTCGGGTGAGGATGCACCGATTCCTTTTGCTAAGTCTTTGGAGGATGTTGTGCTTCCTACAGTGGATTCTATTGCGGATGCTATTCGGAATGTCGTAGCCGGAACATAGGTTCTTGAGTTATCGGGGAAAGGTGATGAGAATGGAAGGAAAGATTGCATTGGTCACAGGTGCAGCCCAGGGAATTGGGGCTGCGACGGTAGAGGTTCTCAAAAGTAAAGGCGCTACCGTTTATGGGGTGGACCTTCGGGAGGGGGCGACCGATTATACGCTGGATCTCTCGAAAGTTGAAGAGATTGAGGGGTTTGTGAATGAGCTGCCGATTGTGCCTGATTTCTTGGTTCAGTGCGCTGGCATCTGCTTGACACGACCCTTTCAGAGTATCGATGTGGCGACTTTCCAGACGAGTTTGACCGTGAACTTATTGGCGCGTTTTGTGACTATGGCGAGCATTTCTTCGTTTTTGCCGAAGTTAGAGCAGTTGGATTATGGTGTGAGCAAGGCTGGCGTGGTGAGCATGACTCGTTCGGCGGCGTTAAGTTTGGCACCACATCATATTCGGGTGAATGCGGTTGCTCCTGGCATCATTGATACTCCTATGACGCAAGCGAATGCTCAGAGACGGAGTGAGGTGCGTGGGGTCACCGTGGCAGAAGCGCTTCAGCCGTTGTTGGATGTGACCCCGATGAAGCGAATGGGGTCGCCCACTGAAGTTGCCAATGTAATTGCGTTTTTGTGTTCGGAAGAGGCGAGTTATATTACAGGACAGACCATCGTTGTGGATGGCGGGCAGTTAATGCGATGAGTTTTAACGGAATTTGGCACACGAGTTTTACGGTTTCGGATATTGAGGCGAGTATTCGGTTCTATTGCGACCTGTTAGGAATGGAGTTGTATCATCAACAAGAGCAGCAGAATGAGTACACCAGCCGTTTGGTTGCTTATCCAGATGCGCATTTGAAAGTGGCGATGTTGAAACTGAAGAACGCATTTGTTGGACCTTCTTATCACCATTTGGAACTGGTGGAGTATGTGCATCCACGGGGTGAGAAAACGGATGTGTCCACGAATCGTGCTGGAGCACCTCATCTTGCGTTCGTCACGGATGACATTTTTGGTGATTTTGCAAGGTTGTCGGCAGCTGGAGTTCGGTTTAAGGCGGATGCTCCTATTGAGATTGTGGCGGGTGTGAACAAGGGGGGGTATACGATTTACTTCTTGGATCCTGATGACATTACGCTAGAGATGTCACAACCACCGCCTGGCCGTATTCGAGCTTCGTACGAAGGGCAGGAGATACCGTTGCCTTGAAGTTGCGGTTGATTACCCGTGAGCAGGAGACTTTTGAGAACGCGTTTGCGGCTCAAATTGAAGATTATCGAAAGGTTCGACCAGATGTAGAAATTGAGGTGGTTACGCTACCCATCGCGGATCATTTTATGAAGATGGTGCACCAGCGAGGATGTACGTCGGATGAGTTTGATCTGTTTTTGTGTAATACCGATTGGTTGCCTGAAGTGATCGCTCGAGGTGAGATTGTGAACTTGAATGAGTTTATTGATTCTCATCCGCCTTATGGGTGGCCAGACGCTTGGCATCCCGCCATGCTTGGGCTACAAAAGTGTGGGGACAACGTCTATGGGTTGCCTTGGCATGATGGTCCGGTGGTTTTTCACACTCGTTCGGATTTGTTTGAGAGTGCCGAAGAGAAGGCTCGGTTCTTAGCTGCTTACGGTCGTGAGTTGGAGGTTCCGAAGAGTTGGGATGAGTTCTTGGAAGTGTCTCAATTCTTTACTCGGCCCGAGGAAGACTTGTGGGGAACTGTAGTGGCGGCGTATACCGACGGGCACAACGATGTTTATGACTTCTTGATTCAGTTGTGGAGCCGTGGTGGGGAACTGTTTGACGCGAGCGGCAATCCGGTCTTTGATTCTGCCATCGGAGTTGAAGCACTTCAGTTCTGTTCGGACTTGATTCACAAGTACAAGGTTGCGTCGACTGAGTGTTTGAACCTTGGTAGCGTCGAATCTGGGGACTATTACGCGTCGGGGAAGGCGGCGATGATGGTGAACTGGTGCGGTTTTGCAGCGGTGTGTGAGATGCCACAGTACAGCAAGATTGTTGGAAAGAATCGGTGTACGACGGTCCCGAGCGGTCCAGCGGGATCGATTTCCTTGAATATCTATTGGGTGTTGACGATTCCTGTTGGTTCAAAGCAGGCGGAGGAGGCCTATGCCTTCATGCAACATATATCTGCACCGGATACGGACAAGATGGTTTCGATGGCGGGTGCGAATGGGGTTCGACTTTCGACCTGGAATGATGCTGAAGTGAGGTCTGTCTATCCGCATTACGGCATTATTGAGTCGGTTCACGCCAAAACAAGGACGCTGCCAGCCATTCCAGAATATCCGCAGGTGAATGAGATGATTTCTGCAGCGGTTCACAAGGTTGTGCATCTGGGGCAGGATGCGGGTGAGAGTTTGAACCTTGCTGCGGATGAAGCGAGAGGGTATTTGCGTTCTACCGGTCGGTTGAAATAGAGGTTTTTGAAATGAAAATCGTATGCGTTGGTGCGGGCGGGATTATGCGAAATGCTCATCTGCCTGCCTATCGTATGTGTGGATTTGAGGTTGCTGGGATAACTGACACCCGATTTGAGGCAGCTGAGTTGCTTGGTGTTGAGTTTGGAATTCCTTTGGTGAGCCCCACAGTTTCGGAATTGGTTGGGGAAGTGGGGAGCCAGGAAGTCGTTTATGACCTTGCAACGCCTGCCTCAGCCCTTGTGAGTATCTTGGATGAGCTGCCCGACGGTGCTTTTGTACTGATGCAGAAGCCAATGGGTGAGACGCTTGAACAGGCGGAGGAGATTGTTGCGATTTGTGATCGCAAGGGGATGAGGGCGGCGGTGAATTTCCAACTTCGCTGGGCACCCTATGTTTTGGAGCTTAAGCGACTAATTTCTGAAGGGAAGCTGGGCTCGATTACGGATGTTGAGTTTAAGGTGAATGTTTTCACTCCCTGGGGGCTGTGGGACTTTTTGGAGCGAGCTCCTAGGATGGAGATGGTTTACCACTCGATTCATTACATCGACTTAGTGAGGGATTTGTTGGGTGAGCCGGAGGATATTTGGGCTCGCTCAATAAAGCATCCTGATGCTCCCAAACTGGAGTCTTCGCGGTCATTTGTGTATTGTGAGTACGGCGAACTCTTGAGGGCTACGATTTCAACTTTTCACGCACATCCGGGTGAGACCAAGCATCAGGAGTCTTACTTGAAAGTCGAAGGGACTGAAGGGGTTGCAAAAATACAGATGGGATTAAATCTGAATTACCCTGACGGTGGGGATGACTACCTGGAAGTGTGGACCAAAGAAACTGGGGCATGGAATATGGTGCCATTTGAGGGAAGTTGGTTTCCGCATGCCTATCGTGGACCGATGACCGCAATGATGGAGTGGGCAAGAGGTGGGGTGGCGCCATCTACGGAAATTCATCAATCCTTGAAGACAATGCGCTTGGTGGATACCGCCTACCGTCGTTCTGACGAATTTGGCAGAAAGTAAGCTTTTTACAACTTGTTTGCGTTAGTCGATGGTGCTTTGCCAGTTGGCTTGTTGTGCCATTTCTAAGGCGAATGAGTGGTTTGTCCAGTTGAGGCTCACGGGAGTGACACTCACAAATCCTTCGCTTACCGCTTCGACATAAGTTCCGGGCTGGTGTGAGGACATGACAACGGAACCTCCTTGC
>JAPLCS010000303.1 GCA_026392145.1 Fimbriimonadales bacterium
CAAGTTTTTGACTCGAGAAAGACAAACGGTAAATGCTATCAAGGATTTTTATTTCGGTTGGCGAAACTGACACAGTCACCTTAGTTATCGGTAAATGTGCGGTGATACTTAACTTAAATTCCCGATTAATGTGGGGTTCTTGAATCAGCCCTTTATTTGTAGGGTTCCAGCAGTCTTTCGAGGTACTTGGGGATCATATCGAACTCGAGATTCACGAAGTCGCCGATGCTTTTGCTTGAGAGATTGGTTTCTGCGAGGGTGTGGGGGATTACCCACACTTGGAATCTGTTTGATGCTGGTCCGACCACGGTGAGGGAAATGCCGTCAAGGGTTACTGAGCCTTTGTCGATGAGATACTTGGACTCAGAAATTTCGAATTCGAAGATGGTGGAGTTACCCTGGGGTGTGATGTTGATGATTTGGGCGAAACCATCTACGTGTCCTTGAACCATGTGCCCACCTAGTCGGTCGCCGAGAGCGAGGGCTCGCTCGAGATTAACTTGCTTGGAGAGCGTAGGGTGACCGAAGGTGGTCTTTTGAATTGTTTCTGGCGAGAGATCAAATTTGAGCTTTCGATTTGATTCATCTACCACGGTGAGGCATACGCCATTGACGGCGATGGATTCGCCCCTTTGCACGGGGGTTAAAATCAAGTCTTTAGAGTCAATCCAAAGGATTCCGTTTTCGAAGGAAAGGATTTCGCCGACGGCTTGGATGATGCCTGTAAACACAACTTCATTAAACCTTTTCTGTTGCCTAGCCGTACAATGTGAATGGGAACAGATTGTGCAAGGTGGCCTCAGATGATAACTCGAAATGACCAATACAGAAGTCTGATTGCCTACTTGCGGGAAACTGAACGTGCGGTTTTGGCTGATACGGTGCAGTCGCTGAAATCAAACCTTATTACCGGCTCGGCTCTATTTGCCGTGTATTTGGTGGGTGGCATTTGGTTTGGTATAAACAATGGGAAAGTTGCTTGGTTGGCATTCTTCGCGTTGATGCCATTGGTGCTACTTGTTCTTTTGGTGGCGGGCTCGTTGATCAATCGAACTCGGGTGAAGCCTCCAACCGATGATGAATTGTATAAGATTGAGGCTCATAAATTACTTGATTCGTTAAGAGCGATGCGGCGATACAACCGGCTTCATCGGGATTTGAGTGAGGCCACCTTGACCATTTTGGATGAGATTGCTCGGTTGCGGCAGGAAATTTTTCATCTGTTGGAGGCTCCGTATTGGCGGAATCCGCATTTGTCTGAGACTTATTTGAGGTTGCGGAAGCAGGCTATGCATGCGGCGAATCAGTCTGTTCTTGATGCGGTAGTTCAGTTTCGAGGCAATATTCCTGAGGTGGTTCGACCTCGTCAGTGGTCTGATTGGATTGATGAGAGTGTGAGTTTGCTTCTGAAGTCGGGTGGGAGATCACATTACACTGAGCCCGGATTTGATGCGGCGTTTGATATTGCTCAAAAATTGCAGGAGTTGAAGTTTGAACTTCAGAGTATTTCGAATGAGGCTGCGAATGAGCCGTTGGATGTTTCTCACCTGATTCCGGGTAGCACGATTGATGTGACCATGCAGGAAATTCGAAATTTGAAGAAGGCAGAAGAAGAGTTGCGGCAGGGCTTGTGAGCGTTATTGGATATTTAAGTCGCTTTTGCCCTCATCTTTTGGGATGAGGTATCGGGATGAGGGCAATTGGGTTTGTTCAGCCGATGGGCTTACTTTGGTGAGTTCGTGACTAGCCACGTCTGGATTTTGCCGAGGTCTGCTTTTGAGAGCTTTTTGGATCCGGCTTCGAGCATTTTCATGAAGTGGCCAATTTCTTCTTGGCTTGCTGGGTAACCGGTGTTTGAACTTCCATCGCCTGGCTTTTTAAGCGAGTCCATGATTTTGCTTCGGTTTTTGGCATCGAGGATGGCGAAGTAGGGGAGTCCTGCTTTTTCACCACCGAGTTGGGTGAGAAATTCCATTCCGCCTGGGTTTTCGAGTGCCTTCTTATCCCCGTTTTCCATAACAGTGAGGTGGACAACCTCAAAGTTGGACTTGATGAGTTTGCCTTCGGGTGTGGTGTCGAGGAACTTGTCGAGTTTGTGGCACCAGCCGCACCATGATGCGTGGAAAATGACGAGAATATTGTTCCCTTTGCGCTTGCCGATTGAGGCGGCTTGGGCGATGACGAGTTCGGCGGGGATGACTTTTGCGGGGGGTGCTTGGGTTGTATTTTGGGCGATGCTGCTTGCAAGCAGGGCGAATACGGTGGTGGCGAGCAACGCGGGTTTCGTCATGATTTTGCGACTGAACATAGTCCCGATGCTACCCCTAAGTATCGTGGAAAAGATAAGGAAAATTAGGACAAAAAAACTTGCCACAAACGGTCCTTTGGCGGCGTCTTATCTCTTCCCGATGCATTCCCGCTCCAAGGTTTCCGAGGTTCTCTTGCGCCCCTATCAGGCGAAGGCTCTCGGGCAAATTCTTGCTTGCAAGGATCGTGGTTTGAAGCGGGTTTTGGCGGTGATGCCCACTGGGACGGGGAAGACGACGCTGTTTAGCTCGCTTATTGGTGAGTTTTATCGAGAACATGGGGCGGGGTCTCTGGTGCTTGCTCATCGACGGGAGTTGTTGGAGCAGGCGGCTAATCGAATTCATTTGCAGAATCCTGATCTTGTGGTGGCGATTGAGGACAGGAAGCGTCGAGGGAACCTTGATGTGATGGTTGGTTCGGTGCAGGCGCTTGGGCGGGAAACTTCGAAGTCGTTTGACACGTGGTTACCGGGGTGCTTGATTATTGATGAGGCTCATCACGCGGCGGCGGACACTTACCAAAACGTGATGAAGAAGGTTGGCGCTTATGATGGCGACTGCTTTACTGTAGGAGTAACCGCTACCCCGCATCGAATGGATAATCGCCCGCTTCATGGCGAGGTTGAGGCTATTTTTGAGGAAGTCGCGTTTACGTATACTCTGAAGGAGGCGATCGCGGATGGGTGGCTTTCTGATTTGCGAGGATTCAGGGTTGCTTCGGGAACTGATATTTCGCGGGTGAAAGTGATTCATGGGGATTACAGTTCGAAGCATTTGCAGGATGCGGTGAACACGGACGCTCGTAACCGGGTGGCGTTTGATAATTGGAAAACGATTGGTTCTGATCGCAAGACGATAGTTTTTTGTACGGGTGTGGAGCATGCCAAATCGGTCGCGGAGTTGTTCCGGAACGAAGGGTTTACGGCTGAGTCGGTGGATGGGTCGATGGGTGGTGAGCAGCGGCGTGCGATTATGCAACGGTTCATTACAGGCAAGACTCAGGTGCTGACGAATGTGGAGATTGCGACGGAGGGATTTGATGTTCCTGACGTGGGGTGCGTGTTATTGCTGCGACCGACCAAGAGTTGGGCTCTCTTTTGCCAGATGATTGGTCGGGGTTTGCGGGTGTTACCGAATACGATTGAGGGGTTGGCGGATGCGTCGGCTCGGCGGGAGAAGATTTCCAAGTCTGCGAAGCGAGATTGCTTGGTGATTGACGTGGTTGATAATGCC
Organism: Fimbriimonadales bacterium; assembly: GCA_026392145.1. Classification (GTDB taxonomy): domain Bacteria; phylum Armatimonadota; class Fimbriimonadia; order Fimbriimonadales; family Fimbriimonadaceae; genus Fimbriimonas. Next base: position 3,540 of record JAPLCS010000303.1, read on the forward strand.
AAGCGGGCGGTTGCGCCGAGGGATAAGGACAAGGAGGAGGAGCAGAAACCTTCGTTGACGGGTCTTGTGGGGCTTCCTGAGGATTTTGAGTTAGAGGGGAACTCCTTGTTGGATGCGATGGGTAAGTGGGAGAAGTTAGACCCACGTGCGCAGGCGTTGTTGTTCCGGCGGCAGATAAGTTACGATGAACTTGAGACCACGCTTGTGGCGGTTGATTTGCTTGCGGAGTTGACGCCGCCGGATGAGGTGTTGGGGCTCAGTAAAAATGCGTGGATGAGGGTCGGCATGGGTCGATATCTGCTTGCTTGTGGGTCGAGCAAGACAGAAGGGCACAGGATGGCAGCGATTGAGGAAGATGCGCTCGGATTTTTCCCTTTGGTGCTTTCGTTTGCGAGTCGGGAGCCGACCGAGTTTGAACTTGG
>JAPLCS010000326.1:0-1447 GCA_026392145.1 Fimbriimonadales bacterium
CAAGCCGAGATAACTGATCTATATTCACGTCTTTTCCTTCCCGATGGCGATATCAAAATCTCCATTGGAAAAGGTTCAGGACATTGGCGCTATGAGTATGAAACTGGCGACCGATGGCCGGGGTCCCAACACTTTGACTGCACCAATGTGATTCAACAGTACTCAACCGAAATCGCCCCCGCCAGAACATTTGGCTTGAAAGAGGAAATTCCCCATGTCCTAAAGCTTGGCCTTGCTCAGGGTCTCGACGCAGACTCAGCCGTTATTTTGGAAGATGGACAATATATGAACCCTGTGCGATTTCAAGACGAACCCGCACGCCACAAACTTCTTGATTTAATGGGTGACCTGTACCTTTCAGGAGTGCCCGTGAAGTTTCTAAACGTGGTAGGCCACAGAAGCGGACACAAAGCCCAAGTGGAGGCAGCAAAAATGATCTGCAAGGCAATCGGTCGAGAGCACAAAGCCTAATAACTAGGCGACTTTTCGCTCGGCAGAAATTTCAGAAGAATCCGTACCAGTTTGCGGAAACAATTCTACAACTTCGCCAGGCATACCCGTGACGTCTTTCCCTTCAAAGAATTCTTCTTCAATGACGGGTGCTTTGCGGAATAACAAAGTGTAAGCGCCAGCTGCGCCCACTATGTACCCAAGAATCATCGGAAAGATCATCACTTAAGTTATTGGTCAAAAATCTCAATTCTCACAAAGCATTTTTTACAGCTTTAATCCTTTCACCTAAAAACCTCACAAACTACTCAACTATTTTTCACTCGTCCCCTTCAGTTATTTCAAATCTTCCCGATAGAAATACCAGGATTCCTGAAACGGAGTCCGAAGTGGTGAATAAACAATGTCGGTTACAGATTTTGAATGCGCAATCGCGAGATCCCAGATCTCAAGGTTCATGGCCGGAGATCAATTGGGAGCAGATGTAGAGCAGCAGCTCGAAAGTCACATCGACCAATGCCTCAAGTGCCGCGCACTCCTGGAGGAAAAGAAACAGTCACTCCTCTCAGTAATTCAAGGTAGCTCCAAAGCGATTCCAAGTTTTGCAACCAAGGAATTCAAAGATTCACCTACTCCAAAGAACTCCACTCCGGTAGATCCCGTAATCGCAGCAAGAAAAGAATTAAGAGAAAAGCTGAATTCACGAGACTCCAAGGAAGAGGAAGCTCCAACGATTGCAGCCTTTGCTCCCAAACCAGTCACTCGAGAGGCAATCAAGTCAAGACTTGATGAAAAGATAAACCCTCAACCAGTGGCTAAAGAAAAGCCAAAGAAGAAGGGCATCTTAGAAAAACTCGCTCTTTTCAAACGAGTTGAGACCCAAGAAGTTGAGGAGCCTACATCTCAGGCTTCCATCACCATGGAAGCGCTCAAAGAAGCGAACAAACAACTTAAAAAGCAAGGCGGAATGACTAAACCACTGATGCTAATGTTGGGC
>JAPLCS010000326.1:1455-3102 GCA_026392145.1 Fimbriimonadales bacterium
CTGATGCTGATGTTGGGCCTAACGATTGTGCTCAGCGCAATGTCCTATGTGGTCAAAGATCCCACCAAATTACTCGGCACCAAAGCAAACACAGCAATTGCCGAAGCTAGCGAATCAAAACCATCTACTGGAAAAACCGTAGGCGATTCAAAACAAACTGGCACCGCAGCACAAACTTTTGCCAACTCTGAAGAAGAAGGTGAGAAACCAAACAAAGTAGTCAATGCCAAGCCAGGACTTACAACTTCGACTCGGATTGCTACCGCCATGGTCATGGAAATCATGAAAATCAAAGCGCCAGCCCAAAAGAAGCCGGCTCAAAAGATGGTTGTAGCCAAGACCAAGGCAACTAAGAAGTCGCAAACCAACAACGTGTCCAAACGAAAAGTAGCAAAACGATCCCCAAAGAAGCGATCAACGCCAACTTCTTCAATCTCTATCAGAGTCACCCCTCCGTCCAGCGGGGATGCCTCAGTCAGAGTCTACGACGCTCAAGGAAACCCTCTCAAGTAAAGGAACTCGAATCATGAATAAACACTTAAAAACTCTCCTAATCTCACTGCTGTCGATTGCAATAAGCAGTCAAGCACTGGCACAAAATATCAAAATCAAAGCTAAAGGCGACGACTTACGACAAGTTATTGCCAGCGTTTTTGAGCAAACTAAGGAGCAATACGTTCTCGAAACGAATCTTCACCAAACACTCTTTATGAGCCTCGAAAACATCAGTTTCGAAAAAGCCGTGGACATTCTCTCCAATGTGGCAGACCTAAAATTCGAAAAGAAACAAGGCATTTGGTACATCAACCGAAATCACAAAGTCTTTACCCCTACTGCAAAAAATACAAACCCAGAGCAACCGACCAAAGTCGAAGTTAAGTACTCAAATACACCTGCAACGGCTCCAAAGATGAACTCTAAAGCGGAAGCACCTACAAAAGTTGCAATCCAAACCGGTACCCGAAGCAATGAAACGGTAAAGAAGTCTGGAACAGCAGCTCAAAGTTTTGTTCCGGTAACCGTTAACACCGCAGCTAGCCAGGCCAACCTTTCGGCAAAACTCTCAACCCGATTGCAAAAAACAGATATCCGAGATGTGTTCGATGAATTCTCACGACAAACGAAAGTGGAAATCGTAGTGGACGCATCGGTACCAAACTACAAAATCGATGCATACATGTTCAACACTTCACTGAGGTTTGCCCTTGACAGAGTTTGTAAAGCAGCCGGACTTACCTACACAGTAGCCGGAAAAATGATTCAGATCACCAAGGAATAACCTGGTCAATAGTTCCTGAGAGCATAAAAGCCTCCCTGAAATCAAGGAGGCTTTTTTCGTTTGCTTAACCCTTAGTTTTGGACGGGTGGAATAGTTGCCCCATCTCCACCCTGAGTTCTTCCGCCCTGACCTCTGCCACCTTGACCGCCGGGACCTCCAGGCCCGCCTGGACCTTGCATGGAAAGCTTGAATGGTGCTCCGCAAAGCTCCTTATACTTGCCACGCTGCGTTTCAGTGAATACGGCTAAGACCTTTTTCATGACTTCTTCTTGTTGTTGAACATTGGGACCTCCAGGTCCACCCTGTCCACCAGGTCCACCAGGACCGCCTTGACCAGGACCACCCTGCCCAGGACCGCCGGGACCACC
>JAPLCS010000326.1:3116-7370 GCA_026392145.1 Fimbriimonadales bacterium
GGGACCACCTTGTGGACGGTTAGCCTCAAGTACCTTTTCAATCTTGTCCATTTGGGTTTCTGTCAGACCAAGCGCCTCAACAACTTCGGGTCGAGCGATTCCCATCGGACCAGAAACCTGAAGTTCAATTTGCTTGAACCTCTTGTACTGTGCCTTGTCGAGAATCTTTTGGATAGACTCATCCATCTTCCGCCCCATTTCAGGATCCATACCAGGACCGCCTTGACCGGGACCATCAGGGCCACCAGGCCCACCACCTCGCTGACCACCAGGTCCGCCTTGACCACCGCCTCGTTGACCTCCAGGTCCGCCTTGTCCAGGACCACCCTGACCAGGACCGCCTTGTCCAAATCCTCCTTGCTCAAGACCGCCAAAGAAGGGTTCACTAACCTCTCCACCGCCGTCCGGACCACCTCTACCAGGTCCACCTTGCTGACCACCACCACGCTGACCTCCCGGTCCACCTGGTCCACCAGGGCCACCTTGTCCTCCACCACGTTGACCACCAGGTCCGCCCATCGGCATTCTCATAGATTCGGCCAACTTGGTGATTTCAGTAATCTGCTTTTGAGTGAGTTTAAGTTCCTTGATGACATCTGGATGAAGAAGAAGCATCGGTCCCTGTGGAACTCGCTGGCGCATTCCCATGCCCGGCCCACCTGGACCTCCGGGGCCACCTTGACCACCTGGCCCTCCCTGTCCACGTTGTCCCCCACCTTGCCCTGCGGTTACAACAAGAGTGCTCAATTGTGCTTGGCTCACGACTACGAGAGAGGCTACGCTCATTGCCGTAAACCAGCGTCCGACGATAGTCCGATTCAGTTTCATTTTTGTTTCTCCTGTGCGTTAAAGAAGCGATGCTCGTTTCTTTACCTACATTTGAACTATAAACCTTTGATATTTGGGAATTGTTTGGAGAATGAAATTTCTCAAAAACCGTGAAAAAGATGGTCAAAGCGAATAAACAGATAAACTAACACCGTGAACTTGAGCCGCGTTGTTTTTTCGCTTGCAACCTTCTTCGGCTCCACCCTTCTTTTTTTGATTCAGCCAATGGCAGCAAAAATGATCCTTCCTATCTTCGGAGGCTCCCCAGCCGTATGGACTGCGTCCATGCTCTTTTTTCAAGTGGCCCTCCTCGGCGGATACTGGTACGCCCACTTTTCCAATTCCAAATGGGGCCCCAATCGACAAAAAGTTTTCCATGTCGCCTTTCTAGTGCTTACTGCAATAGCACTTCCCCAACTCACTAAAACGAGTTTTGTCAATTCTCTTGCAGGAGGGCTAGTCAACCATCCAATACCGGCAGTCGCCGTATTCCTTATCTTGGGCGGCACCATCGGACTCGGCTATTTAACCGTCTCAAGTGGGTCACCTGTGCTCCAGCGGTGGTTTGCAACGACCTCAGACCCGAGTGCAAAAGACCCCTACTTCCTCTATGCCATTAGCAACGTAGGGTCCATGCTGGGCTTATTCCTCTATCCCTTCGTCATCGAGCCACGCATCGGTCTCAACCAACAAATTTCCCTCTGGCAGACCGGGTTTCAAATAATGGTAGGCCTCTATCTGCTCTCAGCCTTTTTCGTAAAGAAACCAGCAGAAAACCGAGAGTCTGAACTAGTTCAACCTGACTCCACCCAAACCTCAATAAGTTGGGATCAACGGCGAAGATGGATGCTATGGGCAGCAGTACCAACGTCAATGCTCCTCGGCGCGACCTCCTACATATCGAGCAATGTAGCCCCGATTCCGCTCATCTGGGTAGTGCCCCTTGCAACCTACCTCCTAACCTTTATCCTCGCCTTCTCTGGAAAACCACTGTTCAAATCCACCGAACTGGGTCGTATGTTGCCGATTCTGGTCATCCCACTCGCGTTCACCATGTGCATCGAAGCCACCGAGCCTCTGACCATGATCGCCGGGTTCCACTTGCTTGTTCTATTAGTGGCAGCCTACATGTGCCATGCAAAACTCGCAGAAGATAGGCCAAGCGCCAATCACCTTACAGAGTTCTATCTCTGGATTTCAGTGGGTGGAGCATTAGGAGGACTGTTCAACTCAATTCTCGCCCCAATGCTCTTTCCGACATATTTTGAATACCCACTCGCAATCGGCCTGGCCTGCCTACTCCGTCCGCAACCAAAACCCCTAGCGAAAACCAAGGAATGGCTAGCCGGTGTGATACTTCTCGTGGCGATAGTCATGCTTGCGTTCAAGTTTTCCGGACTTCCGATCGGACAACTACGAAACGGACTCGCCATCGGCATTCCCCTTGCAATCGTCTTTGTTGGCATCGATCGAACACTGGTCTTCGGAATGGGGCTAATCGCAACCTTTATATTCTCAAACATCTTCCAGATAGCCTCACCAGGAAAAGTACTTCTTACCAAGAGGTCATTTTTTGGCGTTCATCGTGTCATTGATAACAAGAACTTCCGAGGACTAGTACACGGCAACACCACCCACGGTCGGCAATCATTAATTCCTTCCAAAGTGGATACCCCGCTTACTTACTACTATCCAACCGGTCCTATAGGACAAATCTTCACCAAAGCAAAGTTCATGCCCGGAGTCAAACGAGTAGGTCTAGTAGGGTTAGGCGTTGGCTCGTTGGCAGCGTACGGCAGACCTGGTCAAGACTTCACGTTCTTTGAAATTGATCCGATTGTCATTTCTGTTGCCAGAGACTCAGGGCTTTATTCATTCCTCAGCCGGTCAAAAGCAAACGTCAACTACGTGTTAGGAGACGCTAGAATAACCCTGGGAAGGCAACCAAATGCCTCATTTGACTTCCTCGTGCTTGATGCCTTCAGTAGCGATGCCATTCCCACCCACCTTCTCACCAAAGAAGCCCTACAACTTTACAAATCTAAGCTCAAACCCGGAGGCTTTATCGCCTTCCACATATCAAACCGCTACCTAGAACTCGCTCCCGAACTCGCCCTCACCGCATCCGAAGTAGGCATGACAGGCTTCGAACAAACAGACGCGCCCGTCAACGAAGAAGAAGCAGAAGGCAAAACCCAATCCAAGTGGATGATTCTTCTTACCGACCCAGGTCTCAGAGAGGCATTTTGGAAGCCCATGTACTGGAATTCAGTCGACATTCCCAGTGACCTAAAACCGTGGACCGACGACTTTGTAAATATCCTCTCAGTGTTTGAGCCCTCTAACTGATCTCAAACCATCCAGGAACACTGTGAATTTTGTCAACTAATCCTCGCGGAACGGTTAACTCCGCAGCAAAATCTCCTGCGGGTAGCGTAGTCCGAATACTCCCCCCTGTTTGACACCGTTCAACCCATTCAGGCTCCGAAACCCCGACCCTACCAATGGCCACCATTTCACACCCAGTAGAAAGTGCCAAAACACCATCTTCAGGTTGCTTAATACTCCCCACGCCAACAAGCGGCTTTCTACCGGCAATGAAATCATGAATCAACCTCATCACCGCTGGAGAATGCTCATCAAACAAGCTGGGCTGAGCAAAGTGCCGCAACGAAATATGCAAGAAATCGATATCTGAATTACACAAAACATCAAGCAACCGATACGTATGCTCCAGCCGAATCCCCTGCACCTCACCCCCCTGAACTTCTGCCTCTTCGGGGCTAAATCGGTATCCAATGAACATGTCTCCCCGCTCCGAAAGGACGGCTTCGACCAGTTGCTTGGGAAATTCTAAATCTGCGGCATTCCACTTATCGCTTCTGCGATTGCTCTCGGGACTCACAAACTGCTGGATCAGATAAGTGTTCGCACCGTGTATCTCCACTCCGTCAAAACCCGCTAACCGAGCCCTTCGAGTAGCCGCAGCAAAATCAGCAATCGTCCTCTCAATCTCAAACTCGGTCATCTCCCGTGGAACGGCCGCACCTTCCCTCGGGTAAGGCACTGCCGAGGCAGAAATACACTCCCCTCCAGCGAGAGCCGGTGGGCACTGTCTCCCACCATGATGAATCTGCAGGACTGCCTTGGCTCCTCCGCGATGGATAGCTTCAACCGCACTACGCAACGAGGGAATCAGCTCATCCCGATCACATCCCCACTGCCCCACAAAAGCATGCCCGGAGGAGTGAACATAGCTGGCAGCGGTAATTATCGCGCCTAGACCACCTCTTGCTCGCCGTTCCAAGTAAGCAAGTTCATCCTCTCGAATCCTCCCATCTTCATAGCTACTATAAGTAGTCATCGGAGCAAGCATCACTCGATTTCTAAGCGTATGACTTCCGAGAGTAAACGGTTCAAACAAAC
>JAPLCS010000326.1:7392-16849 GCA_026392145.1 Fimbriimonadales bacterium
CGCCCGCAAACTCAAGGCCGTCATAACTTCGGAAAGCTAAGGTAACCAACGTGCAAGGAAGAAGTTTGCAACATAAACTAACACCATCGAAATAACCACCGCATTGGTCGTAGATCGCCCCACTCCAACCGCTCCATTCTCGGTTCTTAGCCCCTGTTGGCAACTAACAATCGCAATAATCAACCCAAAAAATGGAGTCTTGATCAATCCGCTCGTAATATCATTAGGCTTCATAAACTGTGAGACCGACTGAATGTATACCGAAGAATTCACTCCCTCAGTACCAGCAACTAACCACCCCGCAAAAGCTCCCGCCCACGAACAAGTCAGTCCAAGAATTGGCAGCATCAAGATAGACGCCAGCACTCGTGGCACCACCAAATAATTGGTGGGATGAACGCTCAGCATTTTCAGTGCATCTATCTGTTCGGTTACCTTCATCGTGCCAATCTGGGCGGCCATCGCCGAGCCACAGCGTGCTGCAGCCGTCACTCCAGCCAACACCGGCCCAATCTCGCGCACCATAGATAGCACCACCGTAGCCCCCACGAAGCTAGTCGCTCCGTACTTAAACAAAAAGGTGCTGATATACAAACTCAAAACCGCACCACTAAAAAACCCCGTGAGTGCGACTATCGGAGCAGAATTCACCCCAACAAATGCCATCTGATTAAGCAGTTCTTTGAGTTCAAGTTTTGATGTGACTAGTCGCTTAAACGCATCCGCAGTAAGAGTGACAAACTCACCCACAAAAGTCAGGCAGCTCGAAACTAATCCCTCGGATTGATGCGAATTCGAATTAACCACCGCCATATTTTCTCACTCCAATCCTGAAACCCACTCTAATCCCAATCGAGGCATCATCATTACCTGTTGAAAATACTGTGAGCAAAGATCACCTACAGAGTATCTGATTTTAACCTCGGAATTGAATTCAATTTAAAGGTTCAATCGGAGCCGAGGGCATCAATCGACGCTCTTTTTCATAAAAACTAGAGGTGCCCAAAAGTGCTTTGATTCTAGCCTCAGTCGATGGGTGCGAGCTAAACCAATCATTTCCCTCTTCACTCAACTGTAACGGATTCACAATGTACATGTGCTGAGTCGCTCGATTCGCGACCTCAAGGGGCTCAGGATCATAACTAATTTTCTTCAAGGCGCTTGCCAGTCCTTCAGGGTACCGAGTCATCTCCGCCGCACTCGCGTCAGCTAAAAATTCACGCTTTCGGCTAACCGCCATCTGCAGTAACCATCCAAACAGCGGGGCCAAAATAGCGAGCAACAAACCCACCACAATAAAAATTGGGTTCGAACCACCGTCGTTATCTCGATTCCTTCCCCTTCGAGAAAATGCCCCCCACCGAAGCTGCGTACTGAGAACATCAGAAAGAAGCGCAATGAGACCACCCATCAACGACACCGTCGTCATATAGCGAATATCCAAGTTACGAATGTGGGCAATCTCATGAGCCATCACCCCCTGCAACTCGTCTCTATCAAGTTTCCTCAGCAAACCCTGAGTAATAGCGACAACGCCACTATTAGAATCCCGGCCAGTCGCAAAGGCATTCGGGGCCGAATCCTCAATGACATAAACCTTGGGAGTAGGTATCCCTGCGGCAATCGCCATCTCCTCAACAACATTTTGGAGCATTCGATGCTCCTCGTCAGTTGCCTCACGCGCACCAGAAATGGAGAGCACAATCCCAGGACCACTGGCGCGTGCAATAAGAACCATCAAAAGCGAAAGCCCTACCCCACCAAGTAACCCGAATTGCCAAGACTTCGGGGCAGCAATTCCCACGATACAAGAAGTCAAAGCCGAAATGAGAACCACCATCAAACTGGCAAACAGGAAACTCCCTCGCTTATTGGCTTCAATTTGCTCTCGAATGGACTTCTTCATGCTTTATCAAGTTGATTCACCAATGGGAGCCAACATAACTTGTACGACAGTTTATCAACTCAGGATGAATGGAACCCTGCTTTTTTTGATGTACAACTACAAGAACGGTGAAACACACTATTCAACTTACGGCCGAGGATTACCAATTCCTCTCCGAACAAGCAACAATGGATGGAGTCTCAGTGGACGAGTATCTTTCCTTCGTCATTGATCGTGAAAGGCTCATCGCCAAAAAGAGAGAAAATCCCCAAACGGTAGCGATTACAAAACCCCGGACCGATATTGAGCCACCACACCGTAAATGGGGAATGTAATACACCCACCAGTGCTCTCAATCGTTAACGCATTCGTAACTCGGTAACTACCTGCGAAATAGGGGCAATCCAAACGTCCCTAGAACTTCGACGAATCGACTCCAAAATCATGCGGTGGTTCAGTATCGCCGCATTGGACTTTCCAAAAATTTCCCGGAACACAATGACCGTCCAATTCGGAAGTTCAAGCTGATTCTCCTTGGAATACTCGGGCCACTTAGAGGCAGGCAGCGAGGACAACGAAAGAACATTCGTCTGAACGGTATTACTCCCTTCACGCTCGGTCAAGATATGCCCAACCGTTTGAATTTCAGCGTATTCATGAGCACTACCATCTCCCCTCACAGCAAGCCCTGTACTGTTGATGCCAAAAAAGTCTCTGACAAATCGATTGGCATCTTGCAACTCAGAAACAATCGCAGTAGTCGGCCAATTCGGAAGCGAGCCATCCGCCTCTGCTGTTTCAAATGGAGCGACCCCAAGTTCATGCAGTGAAGTATCAAAATTCATCCAACCAGGAGCGTAATTCAAAACATCCGAAGGTGAAACATAAAATGTCGCTGGGATCCCAAGCGAGGTCAACAAAGGAAGCGCCAAATCAGCGTGATCAGCAAGGCCTCCAACATAAGCAATACTCACCGCACAAGACTTACTGTTGTCCCAAGTCGCAGGTCCCCCTTTAATCAGTTGTAAGGTTGGTTTTTCACTCCGATTCAAATCCATTTTCTTCCCACGCAGCCCAGCCACCGGCCATCGACTCTACTTTCTCGAAACCCATCTGTTGCAATGTCTGTGCCGCAAGCACACTTCGAAACCCACCACCGCAATAACAGATAATTTTACGGGTCCTATCTGCGAGTCTTTCGTCCCGTTTCTTATGTTCAAGATCAGCTTTGACTTCTAGGAACCCCCGCGGAATATTCACTGCACCAGGTATGTGTCCCGCAAGGAATTCATCCTCTTCACGAACATCCAAAATCATCCACTCAGAGTCATCCACCCGCTCAAGCACAGAGGCAGGAGTAACTTCAGGAACCGTTTCTAACGCTTCACTAATAAAGTCCTTAAGTGACTTTGGCATGAGCTGATTGTACAAGATTTCGGAGAAAGTTAATGCATTTTCCTAGGTTCTTAACCTGAGTACCTAACTCACTTTAGTAATTTAACCTGCCAAGTACTTCAACATTGCACTACGAGTGGCACCCTTAAACGCAGAGTGCTTATCGTAAGGAGTTTTTTCTGCCTCAGGAGGATAATAATGAGTAAAGAAAAATGCTAATTCGATTTCTTTGTAACCTGTGATCAGTTCTCCCACCGCGACAATACAATCCGCCCGGAATTTATCTTCACACTCACCATTTCGATATCCAAGCATTGGCTTACTTAGATACCACTCATGGATACACAAAGGTCCTTTAGGCGCGGCCACAGGCAGGTTCTGCATTTCCAACAGAATCCTCTCAAATTCCGGCTTATAAAGTCCAACCGCATCTCGAGGAGACTTTGCCGCTCGCGGCAAATAGATTCCCAAATTCACCGCCCTACGGCTCATCTTGCCCCACCACTCCCCTTGCTTACCACCTGGAGCGGTCTTCAGTTCCTGAACCTCGTTTTTCCCCTCGCCGAAAAACGACAGTGTTGAACCCACCACCTTATGTCCTCGAAAACTAATCGGTTTATCCTTCACCAATAAAAAGTTGCAAAATTCGTGATGTTTCAGGCTCCAGTTACCCAAGGGCTCTCGCTCAGGACTTGCGCCACTTACATGCCCTACCCCCGGCTCGTTAAACCATTCAAAACGCAAATCCTCCTTCTTTCCGCCATATTCAGACCACGTCGAAACCGCAAAATCAATAATCAATTGAAGCGTGACCTTTATCTGCTCCCAAATCCGAAAGTCGGGTCGAAACCAATCTTGCCAAGGACCACCTACACGCTTATTCCAAAATTCGTTCGTGGGTATGGGACAGGGAACAATGCCAAGCTGGAGTTTTTTACCGCTCAAGGCACATAGCTTAATAACTGCCTCAAGTCGCTCTGGAGCAGGCATAGCCTCAGGTTTCCAAGAAATTTCCCAGAACAATATGTCTTCTCGAATCCAGCAGGGTGGCAATGATTTTATACTGTCAGCCACCTCTTTCCACTTGGGATGAGTAATCAGTGCGGGTAATCCGCCGGTAACGCCTCGTTGTGCCATTGTTGCCTTCAGTTGAACTTATTGCTGATGCCGATTAGTGATTTCCTCAATCGCAGAAGGTGACAAAACAACCACGGTAGTTTGCGCTGCTTCAACAAAGTCATCTAACGAAATATCGGTGAGCTCACCTGAATTTCTAAACTCTTCGTACACTTCCTGCAACACTTCAATCGGTGTCGGCTCTTTATCATAAGCGCCTACCCATACACCCGTTTTATTCTTATTCGCCCGATACGAAACCGCACCAATATAAGGCAAAGAAAGTAACTCGTGATCATCATCAAGAGACCAGATACCCGAATGAACCTTTAACCCCTCTGCGCTGAGCAATGCTTGAACCTCATCAAAGCTCTTATGGACTGTGGCAATCACAATCATCTTGCGATCAGAATCAGCAGCAGAAATAATAGTGCGCACCCGGTCACCTTGCGCATAAACATCACGGGTCTGCAAATGCAATCTGACGGCATCAGAAAACTGTTCAAAAGGCACCCGTAAAGTCATAGTTCAATTATGGACGTTTCAAAACTAAAGGAGTCTCCACAAATACCAGCTCGCAGTCGATCGATAAGGTCGCCACGCTTCTGCCAAGGCAGGCATTTCCTTTCGCTTCGGACGCTCTGACAAGTCCAAAAGTCGCTTGATACCCTCTTGTAATCCCAGATCATCAGCCGCAAAAACATCCGGTCTCCCAAGGTGAAACATCAGCATCATCTCAACACTCCATCGGCCGATTCCCCGAACCGTGGTCAATGCCTGAATAATCACCTCATCGTCCATCGCATCAAGCTCAGACGATTTTGGAATCAACTCACACTTACTCGCTAAGTCTCGAATATAGCCCGCCTTTTGCCGAGAAATACCGAGAGTTCGAAATGCATCATCATCCATCGACATCAACAAGTCGGCAGGAGGATGGTCACTTTCTGGAAAATGGGCGTACAACCTTTTCTTAATCGACTCGGCAGCTTTAGTCGAAATTTGTTGAGAAAGAATCGCTCCTAAAAGTGAAACAAAAACCGAATCCTCTTCATGCTCTTTCATGGAAGTCAACGGACAGGGTCCAAACTGCTTGATCAGCGGAACAAATCTAGGTTCAATCCTACCAAGAAAAACCTCGGCTTCTGTCCATCCGTGAAGTGTCTCCTCTTGGCCCGAAACATCATTGCCAATCAAAGCTTGCCTACTTTGTGTCCAACTACCACCCTAAGCGCAACACTTACTTTCTCAAGTCGGCTAGTGCGAGCCCGTCCAGAAAACACATCAAAGTTTCGACGAACAATTCGATTTAGAATCCGCTCGTAAAGCCGAAGAGCAATCATCACAGGTGCCTGGGCATAGCCCGGCAACAAAGGGATGCACGCTTCCGCTTGCCGATACAAAGCGTGAGCACGATCAATCTGAAACTTCATCAGCTCCACAAACTCGGCAGTCACTCTACCATCAAGAACATCCTGCTCTGGAACCCGAAACATTGCAAGCTCATCAAGTGGCAAATAAATCCGTCCACGCCCCACATCCTCACCTACATCCCTCAAGAAATTGGTTAGTTGCATCGCCTCACCAAGTGCCTCGGCACCCTTCATCGCCACCGGATTTTCTGATATTCCAAAGAGGTAGCACATCATCAAACCTACCGAAGCGGCAGACCCTCGCATATAGTGCTTGAGTTCACCGTAATCAGCGTATCGGTGCTTACTAATGTCTGCCTCCATGGCATCCAAAAAGATCAAAGGTTCCTCCAAAGGTATCCCGGATGAAGTGGCAACATCAACAAAGGCTCGCAAGACCGCATACTCAGGCCGAACACCCTCATACCCTTGTATCAACTGCCTTCGAAAATCGGACATCCTCTCAGAACGATTCTCAGAACCAGCCGCATCCACAATTTCATCGGGAACTCGGACAAACCCGTATAACGCATGAACCTTGTCACGGATCTCAAGTGGAAATCGCTGAGAGGCAAAAAAGTAAGTCGTACCGAAATGCTTGTGAAGCCGACGGCACTCATCAAAATCTGACGGGAGAGCAAAACTTGTAGCCTGTATAGGTTCAATTACCGTTCCCATCGCTGACACATCTCCCCTTACTGGTCCTACCCTCACTGATCCTATTCAGTTCGCTTCTTTCGGTCAAATCTTTCATTGACATCCAAGGTTCCGCGGACTAATACTTCGTACTCAGGTGAAATTTCATCACCAACCGCCGACACCGCACCTAAGGACTGTTGCCATAGTCTAGCAAGTTCCTCCTGAATTGTGACCAACAAATTTTCGCCACGAATAACAGGCTCACCAACCGTAATAAACGCTTCAGGACGCTCATGAATAGACATGTCATAGCGAATGGCAATAGGCAAAATCGCGGCTTCCGGAACTTGTTTAGCAACCACTTCAAGCGAACGACCCACGCTCCAAATATCCGGTCCGCGGTGCAAAATACCCTCACCAAAAAGAATCAAGCTCCTACCCTCATCTCTCATCAACCGAATGGTCTTCTTCACGGTAGCAGCTCGAATCGCAGGTTGGTGAGCAGGAAAAGGCATCCCCCCTACTTTCCCAAACGAAGGAAAAGCATGGTACTCCTGTATCCAGTCCAAACTTCGCCGTCCCAAAGCGTTCACCACCTGAAACATCAGATAGCCATCATGCCAACCATGGTGGGTAGCAACGAAAATACACTGAGCAGGAACCGTTGCAGGAGGTGTCCAATACACTGTCCGGAAACGGGAAACAACCGTGCGACGAATCATGCCACTTACGAGCTTTCCGACAAATCCTTCAGATTGCACGTCTGGCATAACAGCAGTCTACCGAGTTACTTTACTGCCGCCCAAAGGTTCTCAAATTCCACCAGGAACTTATCCATGGCCGCAAATCCGCCCCGCCAGAACCGCTCCGACTGAAGATCAACATCAAGCATGCTCATTAACTCTTGCGGGGTCTTCGAACCACCCAACCTAAGCACTTCAATGTACTTATCAGCAAATCCTGGACCCTCTTGTTTCGCCATTTCGTACAAGCTCAGGACCAAAAGCTCACCAAATGAGTAGGCATACACATAAAAAGGAACTGCTGTGAAGTGATCCACATACATCCACCAACTGCGGTGCTGATCACCCAGCTTCAAAGAATCACCAAACATCGCCTGAAGTTCTTCCTGCCAGTGATATCCGAAATCCTCGGGCGAAAGCTCACCTTGAGACCGTCGATGCTCATGAATTCGTCTCTCAAACTGATACATCGCAGCCTGTCGAAAAACCGTCGCAAAGATGCCTTCAATTTTGCCCGCGTACAACGCTAACTTATCCTTGGGTGAAGACTGTGCAACCAATTCCTCAAACACCAACATTTCCCCAAACGTACTCGCAAGTTCAGCCAACGGAAGAGTGCCATTAAAGTTAAAGTAGGTCTGAGCACGACTCAAAGACGCGTGAACTCCATGCCCAAGTTCGTGTGCAAGCGTCATCACGTCATCCATCCTGTTGAGGAACGATTGCAGAATAACGGGGTGTGTATCTGGTGTGTTATAGCAACAAAAAGCCCCACCCGTCTTCCCTTTCCTCGCCTCCGCATCAATCCAATTCTTATCAAAAAATTCAGCCGCTCGCTCTTGCATTTCAACAGAAAATCCGCCAAAAGCTTTGAGCACCATATCTCGCGCCGACTCCCATGTCACCTCTTCCTCAACGGCAAACAAAGGAGCATAACGGTCAATATGTGTCAGTTCATCAATCCCTAAAATAGACTGCTTCACTCGGTAGTACCTCGCCACCATAGGGTAGAACTCGCGGCACAAACTAGTCACCAGTTCAACAGTCTCTTTGTCCAACTCATTGGCAAGGTGACGCGACTTCTCAGCAAACTCAAAACCACGTAATCGATCATCTATGGACTTGTCCTGCAATAAGGTGTTGAAGATAAACGCCAGAACACGCTCCTGCTCTTTCAGTCCCGCCGAGAAAGAATCCGCAGCCTTTTGCCTCAATTCTCGACTTTCATTCCTCAAAAGCCCCAAAATCTCTTGCCGGCTCTTGTCCTCGACCACACCTTCAATTTCAATCTTATAAACGTGATTCGAGGTGACTTCGTCAAATAATCGATTCCAAGCACGGGAACCGGTATTGGAAAGTTCCTCCATGAGAACCTCTTCTTTCTCAGTCAGTCGATACTTAGAGTAAGTCCTAGCGACCTGAATGTAATGAAGGTAAGGGCTAAGTACTTCATCCTTCACGAGTTCATCCAACAACTCAACAGGGGCGGCCTGCAACTCCAATTCAAAAAACAGTAACTGAACCTGTAGCTCAGTAGCAGCCTCCATCTGAGACTGCATGAACGCACCAATCGCAGGGTTACTCGCATCGCCAGCAAACAGCAAATTGGCATAACTAATCGGCTTGACCATCTCATTGGTCAACGCTTCCAAGTCTTGAATCGCCGAAGCCAAAAAAGAAGCCGTCAATGACGCCGAGTTAATATTTCCCCGATACTTATTCGCGAATGCCGATGCCTTCTCACGGCATTCAGCCCACGTTGATACTATGTTCGTATCTTCAGGACTAGAGAAAAGAGCGGAGAGATCCCATCGCACGGCTGGTGATGACATAGATTTATTATGAAGGTTCATCCATGCTTTAACGACTTCCACGCTAAATACAAGCCAATTTCTAAGGAAGTGTTAAGAAACAAATTAAGGATTCATACTATTATCCATGCACTCGCACAAGGAGTTTCTAACCTCCCTCATCCCCAATCTATCCCAGTATGAAGGGAGCGACTTGCTCGTCACCAGTCCAATTGATGGGTCTATTTTGGCAACCCTAAAAATAGACTCCAACCAAGATATTGACTGGAAAATTGCCGCATCGGTGCAAGCATTCCGCGAGTGGAGAAATGTTCCAGCTCCGTTGCGCGGAGAACTTATCCGAGTTTTCGGTAACAAACTAAGAACCAACAAAGAGGCCCTGGCAAAACTCGTCACCCTCGAGTGCGGCAAAATCCTCGAAGAGGGCAGAGGTGAAGTCCAAGAGATGATCGACAT
>JAPLCS010000123.1 GCA_026392145.1 Fimbriimonadales bacterium
AGTCTGCAGTTGAATGGCTTCCCAGAAATAGGGTCAAAAATTATCTTTATGGCACTATGTGTGTAGGTGCCCCCTCTTGGATTCGGTTGCGAAGTAAAACGTTTATTTCCTGAGTCGTCAGATATGTATGGACCGCGATATAGGTTTGCAGGAAGGTTTTTTTCGACTCCATCGGGGGTTAATCCGGGAAAGGTCGGTGTGACTTCCCAATCAAAGTCATTTAGCCAACTCATTCTTTGAGGATAGTGACCCGTGTCGTTGTAAAAGCGTTCGACTGCGATTCGAGCAATGCGGAGTTGAGCTCTTAGTGAACGTTCTTTGGCGAGTTGTATTTGCTGAGAAACTTTGGGAATGGCGATTGCAGAGATGACAGCAACCACGATGATTACCATGAGCATCTCAACTAGTGTAAATCCGAGCCTTTGTCGACTCCCTTTCCCCGTTTTCACATTCCCCCTCGCTGATTATCGGCACCATAATTCGAGTACCAGATACTAGGTTTATGAAGGCATATTTGGGAGACATTACGGTGCTATTAGACGTAGACTAGAGGTGCGTTCATGTAGCCGGTGCTGCCGGGAGGATGAATTGCAGGAAAAATCATGTCGGACAAAGTATTAGATGAGTCAACGGCTCTGTTGGAGCAGTTTGCCAACCGGGAATATGAGCATGGATGGGAAACTACCCTTGAAACTGATCAGTTTGAACCTGGGCTTGATGAAGATGTAATCAGGCGAATTAGTGCTAAGAAGAACGAACCTCAGTGGCTTCTGGACTGGAGATTAAAGGCATTCAAGCATCTTGCTACCATGCAACCTCCCAAGTGGCCAAACGTGGAGTATCACGCTACCGACTTGCAATCAATTTCTTACTATTCTGCTCCTAAAATGAAGCCCGTTTTGGATTCCTTGGATGATGCTGATCCGGAAATCTTGCGGACATTCCAAAAGCTTGGCATTCCAGTTGAAGAACAGAAGGTTCTGCTCAACGTTAAGGGTGCAGCCGCTACCGCTGCGGATGCAAGAAACGTTGACTTTAAGGATTTGGAAGGCAAGGTTGCGGTGGATGCAGTGTTTGACTCTGTATCAGTGGTTACCACATTCAAGGCAAAGCTCGCTGAACTTGGAATCATTTTTGGCTCGATCAGTGAGGCAGTTCACGAACACCCTGAATTGGTGCAAAAGTATCTCGGGTCAGTCGTGCCGTATAGCGATAACTATTATGCGACTTTGAATTCGGCTGTATTTTCTGACGGTTCGTTTGTGTACATCCCGAAAGGAGTTCGATGTCCTATGGAACTGTCCACTTACTTCCGAATTAATGCAGAAAACACCGGGCAGTTTGAGAGGACTTTGATTGTTTGCGAAGAGGGTGGCTATGTTTCCTATCTTGAAGGTTGCACGGCTCCAATGCGAGCTGAAAATCAGTTGCATGCGGCGGTAGTTGAACTTGTCTGCACCGGTGACGATGCGACAATTAAATACTCAACGGTTCAGAACTGGTATCCGGGAGATCCCAAAACTGGAAAGGGAGGAATTTATAACTTTGTTACCAAACGAGGAATTTGCAACGGTAAGAGAAGCAAGATCACCTGGACACAGGTTGAGACTGGTTCTGCAATTACGTGGAAGTATCCCTCGGTCATTTTGAAAGGGGACGATTCGGTAGGAGAATTCTATTCTGTAGCTCTGACGGCTGGGAAACAACAAGCTGATACAGGAACCAAGATGATTCACATTGGTAAGCGGACCAAGTCTACGATTGTCTCGAAGGGGATATCAGCTGGAAATGGGCAGAATACCTATAGAGGATTGGTAAAGATAAACGCCGGTGCTGAAGGTGCTCGCAATTATTCTCAGTGTGACTCGATGTTGATGGGTGATCGGTGTGGAGCACATACTTTCCCTTACATTGAAGTCAAGAACCCAACTGCAACGGTAGAGCATGAAGCGTCGACTTCGAAAATTGGAGAAGATCAGATTTTCTACTGTAACCAACGGGGAATTCCTACCGAAGACGCCGTCAACATGATTGTCAGTGGATTCTGTAAGGATGTATTCCGTGAACTTCCGATGGAGTTTGCGGTTGAAGCTCAAAAGCTCCTCGGTGTGAGCCTCGAAGGCTCAGTCGGTTAATTTCTGTTCTTGGCAATGGCCCTCCTTCTGAATACTAGGAAGGAGGGATTGTC
>JAPLCS010000148.1 GCA_026392145.1 Fimbriimonadales bacterium
GTCCCTTCATTTTATCCATAGAAACATTGAACCTCTCTGAAACGGCCAAAGCAATTTTCTGAAATCCCGGCTTTGAATAATCTGCCTGATAGTACTTCTCAACTAACTTCTCGGCAAAATCAAGAGTAATTTCCTGATTCTGAATCGAGGCAAGGGCAATCATCTTAGTAATGGCGCCTTCAAGAACTCGGATATTTCCAGGCACTGACTTTGCCAAGAACATTGCAACCTCAAACGGGAAAACAACTCCCTTAGCAACGGCCTTCGAAAGAATAATCGCACAGCGAGTCTCAGTATTGGGGCTCAGGACATCTGCAACCAATCCACTTTCAAGGCGCGACCTTAGACGCTCATCCATCCGATAAATGTCTTTTGGTGGTCGGTCTGATGTCAAAACGATTTGATTACCGCCCTGATGCAAATAATTGAAAGTATGGAAAATCTCTTCTTGAGTCTTATCCTTTCCGGCTAAATGCTGAATATCGTCAAGCAACCAGACTTTAACGTCTCGGTGTTGCCGGCGAAACTGTTCTACACGATTTGCTTGAAGAGCCAAAACAAAATCTTCGGCGAACTGTTGAGCCGAAATATAGGCAATGGAAATCTTTGGATTGTTCTTTCGCAGTTCAGTGGCGATGGCATGCAACAAATGCGTCTTCCCCAACCCACTTGGTCCCCAAATGAAAAGAGGGTTATAAGTGCCTCCTGGCTCAGAGGCGACCGCCTTAGCACCAGCAAATGCCAGTCGGTTGGTATCGCCGACTATGAAGTTTTCAAAATTAAATGACGGATTTGGCTCAAAAGCGGTCGACTGAGAAACCACTTGAGGCGTGGCTACTACAGTAGTTGGCTCTTCGAGTTCTCGTTTTTCTCTTGGTCGAGCAACAATTTCCAGTTCAACCGAGTAACCGAGTTCATCGCTAATAAAACTCTGGAGCATTCCTGCAAATCGTTCACGCACCCACTCTTGCATGAATTTTCCAGGGGCAGCAAGCCGCACAACATTCCCGTCCAATGACACAGGTTCCAAAGGCTTCAAGTACTTATTGACATGTGACTCATGGACCTCAGTGGCCAATCGTGCGAGTACATTTCGCCAAACGACATGCAATTCGGAGTCATCAAAGGAAAACTGGTCTGACATAGTTGTGGGATCTCTTCTTAACAGGCTGGGGTGCCGGGAGCAAGATTATACAACTATAAAGTGGTCAACAAAGGGGGGCATTTCTGAAGATTTTTGCACCCTTTTTCATACGGTATTCGTCTTGACATTTCTGCCTTCTTTTTGCAGACGAAACTTCCCTGCACATCTGTCAGGTGTTCATTTCATCTTTTGGTAGACTAACTTATCACCAATGGCAAAAAATGTGGTCGGAGTCCTAGGAGGAAACTACACATCAAGCAGAATCCTTACCGGTTGGCTATCAGAAGCAGACTGCATTATTGGTGCTGACTCCGGAGCACATAGGATTCGCGAATTGGGGTTCTTGCCCCACGTCGTCCTTGGCGATTTAGACTCAATCCACCTCGATTCTCTTGAGTTCTTCCAAAATAGTCCAACCGTAGACGTGATAGAAATTCGACATCAAGACATTACTGATTGTGGAAAGTTGCTTTCATTTGCGGAGCAGCAAGGCATTACCAAACTTTTGCTCACTGGCACGGAAGGAGACCTCATGGATCATCAACTTGATGCCATTCATACAGCGATTAAATCGCCACTTGATATCACCTTCGGTCTTGAACGCGGAATTGGAGCGATTCTAAAGGGAGAAGTATCAAAGCAATTCCAAGTAAAGGAGGGTTGTCGTTTGTCTTTGATTCCCATCACTGAATCAACGTGCGTGCACCTCACCGGAGTGAAGTGGACTCTTGAAAACACCACCCTTTCTCCAACTGGGTCAACCAGCATTTCAAACATTGCCACCTCAGAGGTTGTACGAGTATCTATTGCCAGCGGGGCGGTCTATCTTTTCATCGAAGGCATCACCTCGTTTAGCCAATTGCCCTAAACTAACTCAAAAAGCGAAATTTATACGAATCAAGCTACGGTTGCACCCAAGGCATTCAATAAGCAGGCTTCAAGGCGTATATTTACACTGTGTCCATCGTAAAATTCGATAATCCCCTCGTGCTCAGTAACGACTTTGAGCCTAAAGGGGACCAGGGTTCGGCCATTGCAACTCTGGTCGATGGATTAGACAGTGGTTACCGTTTTCAAACTCTGCTCGGAGCTACGGGTACAGGCAAAACTTTTACCATGGCGTCCGTTATCAAGGAAACTCAAAGACCAGCGCTCATCCTTGCCCACAATAAAACCCTAGCTGCTCAGCTTTGCCAGGAATTCAGAGCTTTTTTTCCAGAAAACTCAGTTCAATATTTCATCTCATATTACGACTACTATCAGCCCGAAGCTTACGTCCCCTCAAGCGATCTGTATATCGAAAAAGACTCAAGTGTCAATGATGAAATAGAACGCCTTCGCCACGCAGCTACCCATGCACTGCTTGAACGAAAAGATGTGATTGTAGTCGCCTCGGTTTCCTGTATTTACGGTCTAGGTTCACCGGATACATATGCTGAATCAGTTGTCACATTCGAAACAAATATGACCTTTGAACTGGATGCCGTACTCAAAAAACTTGTCGGAATGCAGTTCACCAGAAATGCAATGGTGCTAGAGCGCGGGACGTTCAGAGTGCGCGGCGACACCCTCGAAATTCAGCCCAAAGACGAAGAAATCGTAACACGAATAGAATTCTTTGGCGATACCGTAGAACGGATTCGACTCGTGGACCCACTCACTCAAGAGGTCATAGATGAACCTCAAAAGGTAAGTATCTTCCCCGCTACACACTATGTAACTCCCTGGGAACGACTTGAAGCAGTGATAGACCAAATCAATGAGGAGGTCTCCGCACAGGAAGCGTTGTTCCAAAGTCAAGGCAAACTATTGGAAGCACAACGTATCCGCCAGCGCGTCGAATTTGATCTTGAAATGATGCGCGAAGTCGGTTATTGCAACGGAATCGAAAACTATTCTCGGTACTTCGACGGAAGAGCACCTGGCACCGCCCCTTACACGTTGCTGGACTTCTTACCAAGTGATGCAATCGTATTCATAGACGAAAGCCACCAAACCTTGCCTCAAATTCGAGCCATGTACAACGGAGATAAACAAAGAAAATCCGTTCTCGTAGATTACGGTTTTCGGCTTCCAAGTGCACTCGACAACCGACCACTAAAGTTTGAAGAGTTCCTTGAGCGAGTGCCGCAAGTCGTGTATGTTTCCGCAACACCTGGTCCGTTCGAAAAAGAGACGCAGGCGCAAATTGCCGAGCAAATCATCCGTCCAACTTACATCGTTGATCCTGAAATCGATATTCGTCCCACCACCGGACAAATTGATAATTTGCTGGCGGAAATTCAGACGGTAGTGGCTAAGCAACAAAGAGTCCTAGTGACCACACTCACGAAAAAAATGGCGGAAGATTTAACAGGATATTTACAAGACCTAGGAATAAAAGTTAATTATATCCACTCTAACGTGCACTCTCTTGAGCGGCCTGAAATCCTTAGAGACCTACGTTTGGGTGTCTATGACGTGGTGGTGGGCGTGAACCTTTTGAGGGAAGGTCTTGACCTACCTGAAGTTACTTTGGTGGCGATTCTGGATGCCGACAAAGAAGGATTTTTACGTTCTGAAACCTCACTCATTCAAACCATTGGACGAGCTGCTCGAAACGTAGACGGCAGGGTCATTATGTATGCGGATCGAATAACTGGTTCCATGGAACGCGCTATCGAGGAAACCTCAAGGCGACGAGCGGTCCAACTTGCCTATAACCAAAAAAATAGCACCGCGCCAATTACCATTAAAAAAGAAGTAAGAGAAACGATTCGATCCTACGAAATGGTCGCCGAGATGGCTGCCCAATACACTCCAGATACTCAAGGAAGAGTTGGCGCAGACGGTGCACCGGTGAGAGTCGAAGACATTCCTTTGCTAATTGAATCGCTTGAAAAAGACATGAAAGACTTCGCCAAGGCAATGGAGTTCGAAAAAGCGGCAAATGTCAGAGACGAAATTGAATCGTTGAGAAAAATTTTAGGAACAAGCGATGGTCGCTTGGGTCAAGAGAAGCGAAAGGTCAGACGCTTTGCTTCACGAAAATAAGCTTTGCTGACTATAATGTCTTATGGCGCTTTTGACAGCAGTTTTAGCTGCATCTGCACTGATACGGACTGGCTTCCCTAATCAGGCGAACACTGCTCCACAACCCATATGGCCTGGATTTGGAGTAAACATTCACTTTACTGATACATCTCAGGCTGAATTTAATTTGCTCAAGCGAGGAGGATTCCAATATGCACGAATGGACTTTAGCTGGGAGTCTATCGAAACTTCTCCGGCCCAATACAACTTCTCAGCGTATGATCGATTGCAGAAAAATCTTAGCGACCGAGGCATTCGACCGCTTTTCATACTTGGGTACGGAAACAAACTGTACCAAGAGGGTGCCCCATCCACTCCACAATCTCAAACTGCGTTTGCTCAATTCGCTGCCGCAGCTGCAGAACATTTTAAGGGAAAAGAAATTCTTTGGGAGATTTGGAACGAACCAAATCTCGGACAATTTTGGCAACCTTCACCCTCACCAGAAAGCTACCAATCCCTCGCGTTAAAGACTTCCGCGCTCATGAAGCAAGCCGATCCGAGTTGCCGCATCATCGTGGGAGCAACATCAACAATGGATTACGACTTTCTCACGAGAACTCTCAATCGTCAATTACTCTCACAGGTAGATGGTGTTTCAGTACATCCATATAGAACCGGAGGTCCCGAAAGTGTTTGGAACGAATACGGCAAGGTGAGAGGAATCATTGAAGCGAATGCTCCAGAGAACCGAAAAAATTTGCCAATTATCTGCTCAGAATGGGGATATTCAACCTATGCCAAGGGAGTCTCCGAAGGCAGACAGGCAATGTACCTGGTGCGTTCTTGGTTAATAAATGCCGCCGCTGGAGTTCCAGTCAGCATCTATTACGACTGGAAAGATGACGGTCCTAATCCTAATGAAAACGAACACAGATTCGGCATCGTAACCGAAAAACTCAAGCCGAAGCCAAGCTTTTATGCCGCTCAATACATGCTTGCTACATTTGCAGGTTGTACGAATTTCAGAAAAGCAGTGACAAATGACCCATTGAACTGGGTGATCGAAGCGGCTGGCGTAAACAAAATGGCGAGAGCAAGTTGGTACCAAAAAGAGGGAAACGTGCCGAAGTATGAAATCTTAAAGGTAAGCGATGGTCCAAAAATGTACGCCGAAATAATGGGACACACTTTTGGAGACCGTCCTCCCGTGAGTCGACTGCCAATGACCGTTGCCTTTGCACCACCAATTGATAATGAGGGCTGGTGTGCACTCATTAAAAAACCAACTGCCGATTCTACAAAAGTAGAATTTAGGTTTAAGAAGAAGGATAACGGCGCAAAAGTTACGTGTTTTGCAACCGTTAATGGATTCAATGCCATCGAAACACTTGGGGCATCAGATATCGAGTCAGAGGTGTCAACAACCCTTCCAGGAATCCCAAGCTTCACAAGTAAGTTGAGTCTGTTGCACTTCAATCCAAATGATTGGCAACTCCAGTTATTTAGCGAAAACACCGCTCAACCACGCACAAACCTCACTGGTGAACCGGGAGTTTCAAAATTAACTTACCAATTCCCAAAGGGCTGGCAGTATGTGACTCTAGTTCCGAAGGAAACGTTCGAAATCCCCGCAAAAGCACGCCAAGCAGTGATTTGGGTGAAATCAGATCAAACTGGAAACATGCTCCGCTCAAGGTTCAGAGACGAAACCGGTCAAGTGTTTCAGGTTGACCTAGGGAGATTGGACGAAGAAGTCATGAGAAAGGGCATGAAAGCGTTCGTCATTCCACTAGATGGAACTGGGATTGGGACGTATTGGGGCGGCTCCAACGACGGCAAACCATCCGGCAAACTTTTTTGGGATGCCCTCCTCCTAATTGATTCGGCAAAAAGAGAAACCGGTAGCCAAGGTACGATTGAGTTCGGTCCGATTGCCTATGAGCTTTGATTCCAACTCAATCCCAGCCAAGCTCATTCAACTTGCCCTCGGAGCAACCCCCTCACCAGACTTTTTCGCTCCCCACTCCTATTCAGAAGTAGAGCCTTTGGCGAGACACCATCGCCTGCTTTCCCTTGCGGCTCAATGCTTCCCTGAAAATCCACAAGCCATCGCAGACCAAAGACAAATTGCACTAAGAGACCTACAAATCAAAGCACTCACAAGTAGCCTAAAAAGCCAACTAACCCAAGCAGGCATTCCCCACTGGGAGTTCAAAGGAGCAGCTTTGGGCGACCGACTAGGTGAAAAAGTTTCTCGTGAAAGCCGAGATATCGATATCTTAATCCCTCCACAACACTTTCATGACGCCTACTCAATTGTTGTTCAAGGCCGAACAGTTCAAGGTCCCGGTTACCCAGAAATTGGACCAGCCAATGATAAATGGCGGGCAGTAAAAGATGTTCGAATTCTCAATAACCAGCCAAATATAAAAATCGAGCTTCATTGGAGAATAACCGCAAAATACTTACATTTGGATATAAATGAACTCGTTTGGGAGGACATTTCTCAATCAGGAGATATCACCGATTCCCTATTATCATGGATACTTTGCGTTCACGCAGCAGAACATGGATTTTACAGAATTCGGTGGGCCCGGGACCTGGCTATATTAGAAAAACAAGGCAAAAACCCGTTCAGCGTATCGAAGCAACTTCCAAAAACGAATGCAGTCAGCCTTGTGGAACAGGCCATGCAAAAATTTAAGGATCCTAGCATTAGCCTATCTAACGCTCAACCTTCAAAATGGGTCGAAAAAGTCCTTTCCGGTTCGACCTCCCCTCCGACTTGGATAGAAGACCACAAAATGCGTTTTGAAATGTGCCCGACCCTCTCCAGCAAACTTCATTTGCTCGTTTGTCTTGCAAACGGAAAACTCTTTCCAATCACAAAGATTTAAGAAACTAGATAAAATAGGGAAATGAACGAGCGTCCGCACACTCATTACAAAGCCAAGGACGGTGTTTTTCTCACTAGAGTTGGGGATGAAGGCATGATTCTAAATGGCAACAATGAGATGTGTTACCAGCTGAACACTACCGCAACAAAAATGTGGGAGCAACTGGCAAAAGGTGTTTCGTTCCAAGAGGTGGTCCAACAAATCCACGTTGAATATAAGATAGATCAAGCAAGAGTTGAGAATGACCTGGGATTGCTTATAGATGTACTCACTTCAAAGGGGTTGCTTTGCGAATCGTTCGAATCATCAAACGTCTAGCAAAAGTCCCAACAGTTTGGTGGAATCTACAACGATGTAACCTTTCACTAAAGTCAAATGGATACAAAGTTACAGCAACAAAAAGTTGGAGTAACAATCTGGAGTGCTTCACACAAGCTGAAATTATCCAAATTCATTCCATAGCCGGAAAGTTATCACCATGGACAACTTGCCTCAGGCGCTCATTACTTCTCAAAGACGATATCCAATCGATTGGAAAACAAGCGGCACTCGTCCGAGGGGTCATGCAGGGACCTAACAATAAAATGCTTCTCCACGCCTGGGTAGAGGTTGAAGGAAAAGTCGTAGGTGATAACGTAAATTACGTCTCAAAATACTCAAAAATTAACGATGAAGTATGAATCAGTGCCACGAAAGACACATTCAAATTAGAATCAAAATTCAATACCTAATCTCAATTGGGTGCAAGATGAAAGAGTGCCAATGAAACCTAGCAGAGAAAAGCGGTCCAAGCCATTCAAACTCTACAGTTTGGCGGGGCTTACCCTCGGCGGTGTTGCATTCAGCACGGTAGAGAGAAAACAGTTTTCCGACCCTTACATCCAACCCGAAGGCAAAAAACTTGAATCTGACATCCTATCGGAAGGGCTGAAAATCTGGAGAAAGCCAGGAGCAATCCAAAATGGCGCAGCGTGTGCGACATGTCACAGCCCAGACGGAATAGAACTCGCGGCATATAATTTCACCGACCAGGACATCACTCGCCGGGCACTTCCTCACGTTTCACAAGATGAAGCACAAGTTCTTGTTCAATACATCCATACGCTGCGAGCAAAGTACCAACTGACAACTCTGAAGAGTCCAATGGAAGATCGACCCTTTCAGCCAGGAGGTTCCGTCTTGCCAGGAGTCACAGCCACTGAAAGAGATTTTGAGTTCAGCAAGCAACTAGCCACAAAGTTACCACTGCTTTTTGGTAAACCAATCACCACCTTCGAACAAGCCAAGGCAGCTGAGCGCGAGCTATTGTCACTTGAGCCAGGAAAGCTCAGGATAGGGATTCCACTGAACCGACTCGCTGAAGATGCATTTCACGGTAAAGAGCATGGCACTATCGCCCAATGGTTCCCCGAGGAGCCACCCAGCGTTTCGAACCAAGATCTAGAAGAATGGTACGCAGCGGAAGATAGTTACCTAGCTAATCCATCTCAAGAAGAACTTCATAAACTGCTATTGCTCCATTCAAAACTGGTCAATACGAACCGATTGGCAGGATTTGCCGCCCTAAGCGCAATAAAGTTTCGCGCGAACCTCATCTTTCAACACCGACTGAGAACAAAGACCGATACGCTAGTTTCCAATCTATCCCCAGAAGTAGCAATTTACCAAAATTTCAACCCCATGTGGGAGGTGGGCGAATTTGCGAGACAACTGATTGGTCGCCAACCAGAAGATATTGGAATGGACCCCAAAAGCCATCAAAAGAAGCTTGCTGGTCCAACTTTCAACGAGCAACTACGATCCCTAAGAACCTCATGGTTTTGGGCAGGGTGGCTACAAGATCAAGGTCTATTCAGAACCAATCGAGATGACAAAACAAGATTAGGGCTTTGGTTTAATGAAAGTCTGCTCGAAGACGGTCCCTACACCATGCATAACTTTTTTGCGAACACAAGACGCCAAGCAGTAATTTCTAACGATGTAGGCTCATGGGCTGAAACCATCGCTCGAAAAAGAAGAATCTGGGACTATGCTGGGTTGAGAGCTTTTCAAAATCTGTACAAAGGAATGCCAGCAGATCCTTTCCATCGAAAGCTAATTACAACCTTTGCCTGCAACTGCTTCCGTATGAACCTGTTGTTGCTCACGGAAGACATCAAAAAATCTGGTTGGGTCTGGATAAAAATCAGTTCCAAATCCAACAGTTCTGAATTGCTTGACTTCATAGTCTCCCAACAACCCGAAACAAAAGCCCAAACCGAAAAACTCCGAAAGGAACTATTTTCACTCATTGATACAGCAAAAGAGCGACCCTAACTGAGAGTCGCTCTTCAATGTCTTGCGTCTGAGGGTGAGCTATCAGCTTCCTACAACGTTCAAGTAATCAAGGTTGAGAGTAAATGGCGCCGGAGCAAGTCGACCAGGGGTCACACCTCTCACCAAAACCTTCACCTTTCCATAAGCATCAAAGTACTGAGGACTGTTCTTAAGTGTTGCACTCAATCGAGTCGAACCTGCAGTAAAGGCTGTGGTGCTCACCAGAACATATTGTGAAGTCACAAAGTTGAACGCATACATTTGGGCCGTACCACCGTTTACACCCAATACATTAGCGGTAATCGCAAGGTTAGTCTTGTCTGTCCCAATAATGTATCCAACTTCAATGGCAGCCACTTGGCCTGCGGTCGAAAGCATTGACATCACCGAGAAGTATTTGGAGTCTAGATACCAAATATCAGAAAGGCTCCCAGAACTCGACTTTCCTTGATACATGCTAATGTCACTAGCGCCAGGGGTACCAATAGCAAAGAGAATACAGTTGTTCATGGCGTACAACTTTCCGTCCGGGCCAATCGCCGTTGAAGTGTAAGCCTCACCCGTAGGCGGTTGAAGATTCAAATCCTCAACGAGCTTGTTAGTAACAAAACTCCACCGGTACATGTGTCCGTCCTCACAGTTAACAATTGCACTCTTTCCGTTCACATCAACTGCAGCAGCATTGATACACCACTCGTGTCGAGCATCTGGTTTAGCAGGGTCGTCATTGGTTCGATTCGGAGCCACTACCGTCAAAATTTCATTCATGACCGCAATTCCCGACTGTCGATCTTTAGTAATCGAATCCGAAGATGGATCAAGTACGGCCAACATATTTTGACCATCCGCACCTGGGTCTCCACCCATGTCGTAGTTGTTATACTTGGTCAAAATTAAGTAGGGAGAAGTTCCTTTATAGCTTGGCACGGCGCTTGATGGAACCACCGAAGGTGTATCATCCCATCCGAAAGCACCCGCAGGGAATCGCTTTCCACTCGAGTTATTCGGGTTCAAGTTCCCATCAAACTGAAGCATCCAACCGTGACTCTGTCGCCATTGGTTCCCAAAAACTCCCATGAAAACATGTCCATCTGGTGCCACCATCGGACACGCGGATGATTCATTAATGAGCGAGGCATTGGCACCTGGAATCGAAGGATCGGTTAATCGAACACTGGCGGTGGCGGCAAGGGAATTTGCATCCAACTTTGCCAGCATCCCCACCCCACCCGTCAACGCAACATAGACCGACTTCTCATCAACACTGAGCGCTGGCCCCGCACTCCGAGCAGGTCGAGAAAGACTTCCACTGATTCCGAGCGCCTGAACAGACTTGAAGGTCGAAACTCCAGTGGTTGCGTTTACTTTTGCAATCCCTCCCGTACCAAGATTGGCCATATTGGAAGGTAGAGAGCCTGTCACTTCGTAGCCAAAGTACAAGTTCCCTTGCTTGTCACTTGTCAGAGGAGTGTTGATCTTAATGACCGAATAAGTAGCCTTGTTCGCATTGAAGTCAGCTTGAGTGGTGTAAAAAGCAAACCGGTTGGTGGCGCTCGTCGTTGCATCAGCTGAACTACGCACCCAAACAGAGCCTGCCGCTCCAGCAGCAGCCACTCCAGTTCCACCCGTCACTTGGCAAAGTGTAGTCGGATAGGTTGTGGTCCAGCCATTTGGATAAATCTGGGGTGAGCTGTAATCAGTATCGAATGACCATGTCATGCTCCCATTGGAGCCATTGCGACCAATCATTCTCCAGTTATCGTAGGGACTACTACCACTACCGCCATTTTTGGTGAACCGATAAGCGTAAACCACGGTATTGGCAGACGAAATCATGGGGCTGGCGAAGTGAGCCAATACGCTCCCACCGTAGTAACTCCGGTTGTCATCGAGCGAAGCTTGCCATTGAACTCGACGTGCGGGCTGACTTGTACCGACATAAACTCCAGAGTGCTGAGCATTTCCGCCAACGCATTCCCAACTCTTGGTAGCCTGACCAAATCCTGCGAAAGGCAACGAACCAAGAACGATCGCAAATGCCAAATTCCGAATCATAATGGCGCCATTGTATCAGGATTTTCTGTGAATGAACAACCTTTTTAGCTTGAAAATCTGACCAAGATTTCGGAGCGGACAACTTCAATCAATAACGTCTCTCAAAAGCACCCGCAGGGAATCGCTTCGGACTTAAATGTGAGGATGGGAACGAGGCTCAAGATCGATTTTGAAATTAATGACAAGCTACTTCTTGGATATGTTTCCTCCATGGTCAAGAGTTCAATATCCTTGTCCAATCGAAAAGCACGAGCCTACCTTCTAACCGCTTTGAGTCCACAGATGGATTTTTGAAGTGCTGAATGCAAACATCAATTCGGTGTTTCAAATCTAGAACAACCTGCAACCCGAGCGAAGTGCAACAAAGTAAAAAACTTCTCAAATTTAGAAAGTAAGTTGTAAGATGAGAGACAGTGAGGATTGTAGATCAATTGTTCGCTGTACCTGCAGGTGTGCTTCTCGGCTGTTTTGTTGGATAGCAAGTCGAACTGTCCAAGAATTGGGCTGGAGTAGAAGCACAACCTTTAATCACATCAAATCCGTATCAGTTGCCTTCCTCACTGTCAAGCAACATTCGTAACATTATCGTCCTTCAGGCAGTTGACTGTTGCAACGGTTTTTTGAACGACGCATACTCTCTTCTTCGCATTCGCCCATCAAATCACATAATCGTGATGGTCAACAGCCCCCAAGTAAAAGCTAAGCTGAAGCTTCAATCAAAGGTACTAGTTGATCCCAACTGCCGTCTTGCTGTTGGTTTCTACGTTCGCGAATCAGAGATAAATTGGCTCAATTCAGATATCCGAAAGGAGTTGCAACATTGAAAACAGTAAGACCGCTTCAAGGAACAACGATCATTGAGCTTTTAAGCTGCCTTGTAATCATTGCAGTTCTTTCGGCGATGCTATACCCAACGTTTTCAAGTGCGATGCTTGAAGCCAAGGCAACTTCTTCGAAGTTGAACGTTCGAAATCAATGGGTTCACTTGAAACTCTATCAGTCCGATAATGGTGACGAAGTCGGTTCATTTGAATCTTGGGAAAAGGAGAACTATCCTGACGCCGGAACGTTGCTTTCGAATTTAGGATTCTTACCTAAGGAACGTAATCGCCAATCACCTTGTGGAGTCTTGCCCAATTGGTTTTTGTCCGGGGATGCCGTCGAGTATATGCATCAACATATAAGCGACGATTCAAAAAACGGCTATGACGGGTGGAGCAACGCAGCTGACCTGAAAGCTTTCAAGGCAAAAGCAATTATGGTTGCTGATATTCAGTGCAATAAGTCCGTTGCGGACCCCAAAAAACAATATTGGAAAAAGCGTTCAATCGGTGTCGATGAGTCCGGCGCACTTCGGGTAATCACGGACGATCAGTGGCAACATTGGCAATCTTTTTTCTGGCGGCTTAAACGGGTTGAATCTCAATGAAAAGAATAAAAGTAATAACACTATCATTAACACTCCTTCTCACTGTGGTTGCACAAGGAGCGGATCAACTCGTTACTATCAAGGATGCACAGCCCCACCAAAGAAGAACTGGGTTTTCTGCAGTTCTGAAACTTGGCAGCGTGGGAGAGCTGTACGTTACTACGAATGTAAAAGATTTGATGAAAGCCCTTGGACTTGCCCAGTACCAAAATTTTTTAAGGAGTATCAGGAGACTTGGTCGGGTTCCAATACCCAATGCGGTAAGCAAGGTTGCTCCCCGATTTGAAAACCCCAACACCAAGTCGATTTAGACGCCTTGGTCTGCCAATCGCCGCCTGTATACTTGCGGGCGGCTATTGGTACTGGAATCGACCTGAGTCTGTCGCCGCAAAAGTTTCCAAGTTTCGTGAAGCTTGGAACAGACGAGATTATGCTGAACTGGAGAAGGCTCGTTCTGATGGAGACAGAGAAGCTTACGGTCTTTCAAAAGAGCAGTTCATCGTGCTTTTCGAGAAGTTTTTGGATGGCTCCATCAGGAGAGATTCACAATTCACTTCTCAGAGTGTAGAGGAAACTTCATCTGGAGCAATGTTCTCGATCCAAAGTAACCAGGAGGAGGTGGTTTTCCAAGGAAAAGCATCAATCGTGAACGGAAGACTGATGATTCCTGAGTTCACCACTTTTTTACTTAGTTCAGCAGCGCTCGCAAAGTACGCTCGTCGAGAGAATAAGTCTTTTGCGTGGGAGGGCCTGTTCGCCATTGCCACGATGGCAGAAAAAGATGGTCCACTTTTAGCCAGTCTTGGCGTCCCCGAATACAAAACTGGGGGGGCTTCTTCTCCATGGAATGAGATCGCAATCCGATACCGAAAGAGGGCCGAGTTTTATCGCATAAAAGAGTTAAGTCGAACGGGACAAAAGTAAGAAGTGTTTCTGACAGGAACTGTTCGGCACAATCGTTGCCGGTCGAATACATAAGTGAAATCAAAAGGCTCGTTATAGTATTTCAACGGAAATGAGACCGTACGCGAGTTTAGTGTCTCACTCATCTCCCTGCATCTGGCAACTTTCTCGATGATCACTTCTGCTGGCGCAGTCCACTTGAACGATCTTGGATTGGAATTGTGGATACAAAGGAAGTCTGAAATCTCGTCTTCACGCTCAAGCACGATTGAGAAGCTTCCTCTTCTAATTCGTTTGGTGGTAATCAGGGCAAAGAAGCGTTCGACGAGGTTTAGCCAAGAGCATATCATGAATGGTTACAACTGGAAAGTCGTAGGCGAAAAGACACTGAATGTCTATAAAACACTGCTTCTCTAAAAAATTTATCGGTAAGTATTGATGGAGAAATAGGTAGGGCAACTTGGAGGATTTTATCTGCAAGTGCCAAAGAATCTCTCAACCCAATCAATCAAGTGATAGACTCACACACAAGATGGCAGTGCTAACTATCGCCCTTGCTCAGCTGCTCAAATGCACCTCTGCTCAGCCCGTTTACCAATCAAACCCCGAACCACTCGGCACTTCCAAAATCCAATTCATAAGAACCCAACAGGCGGTCAAAAACTGAAAAATGCCTCCTGAGTGTCAGGATTGTCCACCCATCACAACTATTCGCTAAGAATGATGGCAGTTGAACAGGCAGGTGAACCATCTCTCAGCACACCACTCACCACCACCGAATCACCAACGACTTGGTTTTGATACAGCTTCACTCGCCGAAACATCCGACCAGCCTCATTGCACCACGAAAAATAAAGAAACCGGCGCCCATCTGAATTTCGCCCTACAGACGGACCGCTCCATTTCCCATCACGCAGCGGAATTTCAATCTCCCACTCGTGAGTCTTGCTCGAAGTGTGTTCCGGAGGTCTCACCCTCGACTGCCAAAACAGAGAAATCTTCCCTTCGTCAGCCCAAGTTTCTGGACAATGTCTAAATGTCACCAGTAGTCGCATGCCTGTTATTGCCTATTCTAGCAGGTATCCAAGCCACTCAAAATGCTCACTTTTCTTCAACTAATCACCGGTGGTTTCAACTTTTCGATCCATCTAAATGGGACAAGAGCTGAATTCTTTTGACTCTAAAATCGATATTTTGACAAGCAAATTGCACCAAACATCAAGACTTGTCCCAACATAAAAGTCCAAAGATTTTCAACACGGTTTTTTGAGCATTTTCCTTTGGTACGTTACTGATGGCGAACAAGCCAAGACGTGAAAACAATGAAAACATTCCCCCTAGTTCTGACCCTCGGAATCACCGCTCTCTCCATCATCGGATGCGGAGGTAGTGGCGTAACCACAACCCCTGAAACCAAACTGCGCGTGGTCCATGCATCACCAACCGCTCCAAACGTTGACGTTCTCGTTGGCAACACCGTGGCCTTCTCAAACGTGGCGTACTTTGCAGAGGGCCTAAAAACGGTCCCTGCTGGTACCACTCAAGTGCGAGTGCGGGCAACTGGTGGTACTACCGATGTCATCAACGCAAGCCCTAGTCTCGCAACTGGCAACTACACAACCATTCTTGCCATCAACAACCTCGCACAAATCGAACCGCTGGTGGTAACAGAACCAGATCAAGGTCCCGGTTCAGGTCAAGCCAGAGTAAGGCTCGTGCACGCCTCCCCAAGCACAGGCAACGTAGATATTTACGTAACCGCTCCAACCGCCGCCCTACCAGCAACACCCACAGTCGCAAACGTTCCCTTCAAAGGAGTCAGCGCCGCCATTACCGTACCATCAGGTAACTACAGAGTACGCATCACTCCAGCTGGCACCCCAGGAACCATTGCAATTGATACAGGATCAATCGCACTTGCATCAAACTCAGTCACAATCGCGGTCGCACTCGACAAAGCAACCGGTGGATCGCCACTAACATCCAGACTCTACACAACCAACTACTGAGCCCAACTACTGAGCCCAACTACTGAGCCCAACTATTGAGCCAAACCCTCCAGCCCTTCATTCCCGAAGGGCTGGAGTTTGCTTTTCAAAATCACTTCACCCAAGTACCAAGATTCTGCAAAAGCATCTTATAAGCGTCTCTAAGAATCTTTCAAATTTGACCGAGAATTCACTTACCTATGATTGAACTCGACGGTCGTCCCTATACGATAGAGGTCCCAATGGACAATGGTAGCTCGTTACTGATCACCCACGACGGGCAGCAAACCATCCGCCCTCCGTATACTTATGCCGCCGACGGATTTGCGACCCACCATAATGCGTCCTGTCTGCTAGAACCCAAATTTCAAGAAGCGTATAACCTAGGCGCCAACTCAGGCCACACACTCATTCCACAAGGACAGCAGTTACATGTTGAATGGAGAGTGCACCAGTACATTTGGGCCGCTTGGCACTGCAAACAGTTAGAAGGAG
>JAPLCS010000107.1 GCA_026392145.1 Fimbriimonadales bacterium
GACTCAACAAAGGCTTGGGAGTCTTCGACTTGGGTTTTGGCGTCCCTGCCTTCGATGAGAAGGCCGTATTCGGTATCGGTTCCGGCGAGGATGGGGCGCATGTGGGTTTTAAGATTTATCGAATCGTATGGAACCTGATAAGGGCTGGAGATTTGCTCGTGCCAAAAACTGTGTTGGTTTGAGGAACGATTTTTGTTGCAGTGTTGAGTGGATCTACGGTTCCGAGGTTTCGTGAGGTGGCAGGGAATAGTGAGCTAGTGAGGAGTATGCCTAATCGGTGACCTTTTTTGAGTTGGTGGGAGGTGTCCCAGGTTCTGAATTTGGCTCGATAAGTTTTGCCTGGTGTTATTGGTCTTGGTTTGTCCAGACCGGATAGGTAGCTTGCTCTCATTTTTCCGTAGATTACGAAAGGAAACATTTTCCCGTTCTCGTCTATGTCCAGCGCAGTGACATAAAAGTCGGTGTTCTTTGCTGAGGATTTGAAGTCGAATTCGACCTCGATTGCCCCTGAAATCGTGAGTGGCGATGTCAGAGTTTTGGATTTGAACAAGAGCATTTTCTTGGGTAAGTCACTTTCTTTGATGAAGACTGATTCAGCTTTTCCGACTGGAATTTCATCTGTGTCAGCAGTTTCGCTGGCGGGGTCGTAGGTGTAGGTTTTGGTAAATGGTGAGGCGCTTTTGTTAGTCAGAGACAATTCGCCTTTTGTGGCTTGGAAGTACCAAGTTTCTGATTTTGAAGCGATTGGTGGCCACTGGGTTGAGGTGTTCCACTGGTTTGAACCCATGGTGAAGTATTTGACTTTGGGGACTGAATCGAATCCCACTTTTTTGTGCTTGAGCCAGGTATCGAACCAACGGAGGTAGAGAGAGTCGAGGTCGAGGAGAGACTTTGATCCGAAGTCAATTTCTCCGAGTTTGTCGGTGGTGTTGAAGAAGTGAGTCCATGGGCCGTAGATTAGCCACTGGTTTTTGTTTCCGCCGCGAGCTAACTGCTCCCAGTTTCGTTGAGTGCCGATGCCGTCGCCATCGAACCAGCCACTGATGTGGAGTGCGGGAATTTTGATTTTTCCTAGTTGAGATTCAAAGTCCCACCCTTTCCATTTTGCGGATCCATTTCTTGTCAGCCACGATTCGTAAATCTTGCTGTTAAATCCCAGCATGGCGTCATCGATGTTGCTGAGGGGGAGCTTTGTGGATTGCTTGAGCCCTTTGACGGGGTCCAAGGCGGTGTTCATGTTGATTCCTTTCGGATTGTCTACAAGGCGCAACCACCACAGATTGTTGAGGAGCGTGAATACTCCGTTTTCGTAGGGGAGATTCCACATCGCGGATGCTGGTGGAGAGACTTGTGGAACGATACATTTGAGGGCAGGATGCTGCTTTGATGCCGCTGCCCATTGGACATATCCAACATAGGATGCGCCGATCATGCCGATGTTGCCATCGCACCAGGGTTGCTTGGAGATCCAGTCGATGGTGTCATATCCATCTTGCTGTTCATTTACGAATGGGTCCCATGCGCCTTTGCTCTCGCCCGTACCTCTGACATCTTGGGAGATGAATATGTAGCCTCGGCTTGAATATGTTTCTGCAAAGGTTGCGGAGGCAGCTCGACCGTAGGGGGTTCGAGTGAGAATCACGGGGAATTTTCCGTCTGAGGATGGACGAATAATGTCTGCCTTGGTGAGGGTGCCATCGCTGAGGGGGATGGAAACTCCTGTCTCAGTTTTGGACGCAAAAGTGGGTTGGCTAAGTTCGGGAAAGGTGGTGAGTGGGTCTGCGAAAACGGGCTCGGCGCCATTGATAATGAACTTTAGTTTTTGGGACGGAACGTTCATTCCCAGGACGGTTCCATCGGTCGCTACCGCGAGGTCTGCGGAGACGGAGCCTGAAAGCCTGTACATTTGGACTTCGGTCATCTTGCCACTGACTTGCTTGGAGAGTTTCTCTCCTTTTGAGATGCTCAGGTCAATGACTCTGAGGCTGTCCAGCATCATTTTATTTACTTTCTGTGGACCAGGTTTGGAGAAGTCCATTGTGTTGAGAACATATTTGAAGTAGCCGGGATTGAGATTTGTCCAGAAAGGCCAAGGCACGGTTACCTGTAGCTCTTGTGGCTTGCCGTCGGGTTGTTCGATGGTGAGCTTGCCGGGAGCATATTTGAATTTGAAGTCGTTGGCAACGGTGGTACCCGTGGTTACTATGTACTGGTAATTGACTGACTGGACAGTTTCCGTGTCGAGTTCAATTTCTATGGTGTTAAAGAGTGTCGTGGTGGCAAGTTTGGCATCGACTTTGGATTGAATTGAGGTTGGAGACTCGGTCAATGTGTAGGTTCCGGCTTTGCCTTCGTTAAAATAGACCGTTCCTTCGATAGTTTTGGATTGGACAGACTTTGATTGGGGGATTTCCGGCTGGGGAATTACCGGTTGTAGAGTGAGTCCACCCACACAAATCAACGAAAGGATCATGCTGAGAGTTTACGGAAAAGAAGGCCGATTAGGTTCCGTTAAATTGGCTTAAGTTGGGAGATTAGGTGATCTATGGCAGTGTCTAGGATGTGGAACAACTCTTGGAAATCTTGGTAATCGCCGTAATACGGGTCGGGGACTTCCATTCCTTCTGTGGCGGGATTCCAGTCGAGTAGCAAGGAGACTTTTTGGGAATCGGCGCCGGGAAGTCGGACAATGTTGTTGTAGTTCGACTTGTCCATAGCAATGATGTAGTCAAAGCGATCGAAATCTTCGGTCTTGATTTGGCGGGCTTTGGTTGCTTTGGGGATGTTGTTCTCGTCTAGAACTTGCAAGGTCCGGGGATCTGGCCAATCTCCTGCGTGCCAGTTTCCAGTACCTGCTGAGTCCACGCTGATACTGAGTCCCTGCTTTGATGCTTTGTGTATCAAGATGGATTCCGCCATTGGGCTACGGCAAATGTTGCCAAGGCAAACGAACAGAACTGACGGGGCGAACGAACCAGTTGGGGAGGTCATTTTGTATTTTGGTTACTTGTTAAAGATGACTGCGGTGCCTTTGGGTGAACCGATTGTGGCGCCTTGTTGCATGGCTAATTGTCCGTTTAGGTAGACCGATTCAATTTTGCCTGTGAATTGCTCTCCGTGATAGGGCGACCAACCGCATTTTGAGTGAAGCGAGTTTTCGTCTAGGATGTAGGACGCATTGGGGTCGAATACCACCAGGTCTGCATCGCACCCTACTTCGAGTTTGCCTTTGTTGACGATTCCGAACAGGTCGGCGGGGCGTTCGCAGAGCATTTGCACGATTTTTGGCAGGCTGAGTTTGCCTTGTGAGGCAAAGGTCAGCAGGACGGGGAGGATTGTTTCCACCCCGGGCATGCCACTTGGCGATGATGGGTAGGGTTTCGCTTTTTCATCCAGGGTGTGAGGCGCATGGTCTGATCCGAAAATATCAAAAAGTCCTTCGTATACGGCTTTCCAGAGTCCTTCTCGATGCTCGGCTGAACGAATGGGCGGATTCATTTGTGCCTTTGTCCCTAGTTTTTCGTAACAATCAGGAGCGGCGAACCAGAGGTGTTGGGGAGTTACTTCGCAGGTGACACGCAATCCTCGTTTTTTTGCGTCGGCGAGGAGGGGAAGTTCATCGGCAGTTGAAATGTGGAGGATATGGACTTGTCGACCGGTTTCTTCGCTCAGGCGAATCATTCGCTTGGTGGCGATGACGGCACTCTCAACATCTCGAAGGTAGGGGTGCTCTTGGACGGACGGATTTGCACTGATGAGGGATTTGCGAGCGGCATTGCGTTCTTCATCTTCAGCGTGAATTGAAATTTGTCTTTTGCCGTGCTTAAGCACTTGCTTTAAGGATTCTTCTTCCTCGACGAGTAGATCACCTGTCGATGAACCCATGAAGATTTTGATTCCGCAGGTGCCGGGGAGTGTTTCATAGTCGCCTAGATGAATTGCATTTTCCGGCGAAGCACCAAA
>JAPLCS010000086.1 GCA_026392145.1 Fimbriimonadales bacterium
AACACAATAGCGCGAAGAAACATATTTGGCCAACCAGGCATCGCCACAACCGGAGTGGTTACGCCTCTGGCAATCATCATTCCCACGCCGCCAAAAAAAGCCCCAGAAAGCCCTTCCTTAATAGCATGGAGTTTCGACCCACGCATGTAGCCACTATGAAATCCAATGGAGGCACCAATAAGCGATGACCAAGCGGTCATCATCGCAACTTCAAAAAGACCCCACACCACCACCTGAATTGGTGAAGGTTTGAAAGGCTCGACCATCGCCCAACCAATGGCTCCCGCAACCATACCGAGAATCGCCTTAAAAATGATTGAACCCATCGTTACACAACACTAGCCTTCAAATCGGTACTCAACGCTACCAAAACGTACAGAATCACCAACCCGAAGCTCGTGATTACCTGCCACTTTGGCACCATTAACCCACGTACCGTTTGTACTTCCATGATCCACCACAGACGCCGAGTTACCCGATCGAAGTAAAGACGCATGCCGCCGAGATACCGTGTCGCTGGCAACGACCAAGCCATTACCAAACTCTCTTCCAACCACCGTTTCTCCTTCAGGCAATTCAAATCGGCTACCATCGCGTGCAACCAAGGTGGGAAGACCATTCGAAAGAACTGAAGAGACCCCGCCAAACGCAAGTCCGGCATCTGTCACGGGTGCCACCGGATCCAAGATAATCTGCTGAACGGGCTGAGGGGCAGTCGGAACAAATGGAGTGGAAGGCGCAGCGGTCTGAGAATCAGTACCAGGATCACCTGCCTTCGGCAAATCAGCACCCAACTTCACCAAAGTTTCTTTCACTTTGTCCTCATTGGACCTCATATACTTGACCACAAAATAGCCAACACCTACAACAAAAGCTAATCCAAATAAAGTGCTAAGAATATTGCCCAACGGATTCACGCCCGAAACAGGAACAGTAGCACTCTCTCCTTTAGGTGCATTCCCGTCAGCAACAGCCGTTCCAACTCCATTGATTCCTGAGGCAGGTACACCGTTAGGAACCGAAACTTCATAAGCAGGAATCACCTCCTTCGAGGCATCTACCTTAAAAGTTGAGGCCACCGGTTCCTGGCTCTTCCCATCCACTTTATAGCTCACTGCTACCCGCAGTTCACCGGCAGGAACATACTTCAGTGTCAAAGAGCCTCCCGATGCGGGGTCAATCAACTCCGTAAATTTGCCAGCATTACTTTGAATCTCAACAGATGCAACCCCGATAGGTCCTTTGGCAGTGACAACCGAAAGTTTGACCGAGTCAATAACGTTGAAATCCGCTAAAGTAGGAGCCCATTTGCCGCCTTTTATATTCACGGTGCTGATTACTGCAAGCCGCCCTTTCTCTTTATCCAATAAAAATAAATTGGACTTGGTCAACATAGTTGGCAGAGTCAAAGTATCTTTTTTCTTTGCCAACGGCCACAGTTTAGGTTCAATTCGAGGCCAAGCTGGGCTTTCAAAAGCAAAATATTCTCGATCCGAAGGCAAAGTCACCTCAACCTTCATATCCGCAATGGCAACTGAAGAAAGAATCATTGCCGTCAGACCCAATATCGCTCGATTCACGTTGCTTTCATTCTAGCGGAAAATCGCCAGAAATTCCTGCGAACGAGGTGAGTTAGACTTCATGACAAGCCGACACAATGCGGGCTCTCGCAGCAGGAAGATAAGTGGCAACATCACTCGCCTTGTATCCAATCGGCCCAATTAACTCCGCACAAATATCACCGGCAGCGCCGTGCCAAAACATTCCGCATCCAGCCGCATAGTATCCAGGCAGATCTTGCGCCATCAAGGTCGCAATAATTCCACCCAAAACATCTCCCATGCCAGCACTGGCTAATCCTGGATTCCCCGTGCAATTAACCATCATCGGTTGGTTGGGCTCACCCACAATGCTGTAGGGTCCTTTCAGCAGCACACACTGCTTAAACTCCTGCACCGCATGATTGACGGTTCTAAATCGATCGGACTGAATTTCTGCGATGCTACTCTTCAGCAACCGTCCCATCTCACCAGGATGAGGAGTTAAAACACACTCAGAAGTCGGCATCGGCACTCCAGCCGCAATACAGTTCAAAGCGTCCGCATCCAAGACAGTGGGCAAACTCCACATCGTAAAGCACTTACGCAAGAATTCTTGAACCGGGAGTTCGGTCGATAATCCGGGACCCACCAAACAGCTGGTGAACTTGTGCTCGTACCTGAAAATTAACTCCGAAGCCTCGGGAGCAATCACGCCATCACTCTCTGGTAAAGGCAACAACAAGGCCTCCGGTACATTAGCCGCCACGGAGTCACATACACTCGGTATCCCCGCTACCGTAACCATGCCTGCTCCAGCATGGAAACAAGCTCTCGCCGCCAAACTTGCGGCACCACGCATCCACTTACTGCCCGCAATAATCAGCACATGCCCGTTGTCGCCCTTGTGGCTAGCTTTCAACCTTTCAGGCAACAAACTCGCTACCCACTCACCATCTAACAAACGAGCTTCTGTGGGCTCAGTCAGAAGAACCTGGGGCAAACCAATTTCACTTACTGTCCAATAACCTGCATGCTCCAAACCTATTCCTTGGAAAAGATAAGGTTTAGCCATGCCAAAAGTCACCGTGCGTAGTGCCCACACACTCTCACCAAGCTCCTCGCCAGTATCACAGCAAATTCCACTCGGCACATCAACGGAAATCACCGGCACCCCACTCCGATTGATCGCCTGAATTGCGTTACGCACAGGCCCTCGAACCTCCTGATGAGCCCCAATCCCTAAAATGGAATCAACAATCACATCCCTCGCCGTAATTTGGTGAAGCTTTCTCTCCCATTGGCAATCATTTGCAAACACAGGTTCCAGTCCAACCCGGCGGGCTAATTCAAGTTGATGAGCGGTCAGTTCACACATCTCATGCTCCTCGCAAGTCATGATAATGTCTACTCGGTAATGTCGCTCGTGAGCCATACGAGCAGTCGCCAATCCGTCACCACCATTGTGTCCTTTGCCGCACATCACGGCAACTCGGCCACCATCGGGCAAAAGCTGTTGCAGGGCATCAAAAACCGCCATACCTGCCCGCTCCATAAGGGTGGGTGATGTAATTCCAAACTCTCGCTCGGTCTTCTCTTCGAGCATTCGAGTTCTCAGGCTATTGGCTATCCACATGCGTTTGTTCCAAGCAAACTACCTAACGATTACTTCAGGTTTGGTTGAGTCTTCTTGTTGAATCATCATTCCAAACTGAATACCTATTTGCCTACGTTTACGAAGACTCTTTTGTCACCACAACAGTTTCTACGAATCGAATGAACCCTCCACAAGACCGGTGCAAGTACCTGCGTTTTTTGGGGAGCAATCGCTTTCTCTCAATCAAAGCACCACATCGACGGCACTGATAAATAACCTTTTGTCGGCTCTGATTGCGATCAACTGGAAGAGTGTGCCGAACTTTCGGCACCAATCCCAAATCAGACATGGCTTGTTGCCAATACACCCCATGTCCTGCTCCTTTTCGGCCATGTCGATCTACCGCCAATAAATGAGCGTATTCATGAAGCACGGTTTCCCGTACATCCTCCCCCGTCTTAAGCACCCGAAAACTGATACCAATTTCCCAACTGCGAAAATACGCCATTCCTGCCGTCACACGGTAAGAACGAGAAACCAGAGCCGGCTTTTGCTTCATTGGGAACTTTGCCCAAGCCTCCTCCAAAGCC
The DNA here is from genome assembly GCA_026392145.1 of Fimbriimonadales bacterium. Classification (GTDB taxonomy): domain Bacteria; phylum Armatimonadota; class Fimbriimonadia; order Fimbriimonadales; family Fimbriimonadaceae; genus Fimbriimonas. The sequence continues at coordinate 3,726 of JAPLCS010000086.1, forward strand.
AACAATGCACAGTTCTCTAATTCGGCAACTAAAGCCAACTCGGACGTAGTTAACTTGCTCATGATTTACAAAATCGGGCAATTAAGAATATTTTCACGCCTAATTGCCCAAGCCCTCACTACGGCACCAACAAACGGTGCTCTCGTTACAGTTTGCCACCAATTCGAGTCAAGTACTTATCTCTCAATCTTGTGTGCTTCGTCTCCATAGAAGCTGGCTGACCGTTCACAAAAACGTAACGGAAACTCGTAGTCATCTCAAACGGATC
>JAPLCS010000103.1 GCA_026392145.1 Fimbriimonadales bacterium
TGTTGCCGGTTGTCAAGGGAAATCGAGTCACGGCGGTTCAGATTGGTGTCTACACGGTGGCGACGATCATCTCAACGTTTGTGCCGTTGATGTTTCCTCAGGTTGGTTGGATTTATGGTTTCACTGCGGTTGTGCTCAATATCATTCTCGTAAAGGCGTTTATTGATCTCTGGAAAAACGTGAATGAACGGCCAAAGGCTAGCTATTTGTTCCATTACAGCATGTTGTACTTGGCGATTTTGTTCTTAATGTTCGCAATTGATCGGGTGGTGGTTGTCTCATGATAGGGCAAAATGCGTCGCCTGTTCGGTATCATCATATTTCGTTTACCAGCATCAAATTGGTAAATAACGCCTGCCTGCATGGAAGCAGCGGTGGGTTCTAACGGAGCTTCGGAAAAAAATGGGTTCACAGGTATTTAAACCAAGTGCAAATTCGATTGCGAAAATTGCCCTTCTTGGCATTGCGATCGTGCCTTTGACGGTCGGTCTTGCTTTAGCAGCACTTTCTCGATCGCCGGCTCATACAAAGGTCAATGTTCCAAAGAACCAGCCGGTTCCATTTTCTCACCAACACCATAACTGGGAGCTTGGTATTGACTGCCGTTACTGCCATACGAGTGTTGAAAAGTCGGGTTACGCGGGAATTCCTTCGACTGAAACTTGTATGAGCTGCCACTCGCAAATCTGGACGAATTCTCCGTTACTCGAGCCAGTGCGACAAAGTTTTGAAACAGGTACGCCGATTAAGTGGAACAAGGTCAATAAGGTTCCTGATTTCGTTTACTTTAATCACTCAATTCACGTTAACCGAGGTTTGAACTGTAACACCTGCCATGGTGCGGTTAATGACATGCATATCACTTGGAAGGGTAATGCGTTCCAGATGCAGTGGTGTCTTGAGTGTCACCGCGCTCCAGAAAGATATCTGGGTTGGCAAAAAGATATCGCCAAGGAAAATCCTGGTTCTACGCCGAGAGAGCTGGCCTTCAAATTGTATTGGAAGCTTCAGGAAAAGGGCAAGAACGGTCTGACAAGCAACGAACGTCAATTGGTAGAAGGACATTTCCAAGGTTCTGACGACAAGGAAAAGGAAAGAACGGTTTGACAAACGACGAGCGTCAACTCGTGGAGGGTACTTTCCAAGGTTCTGATGATAAGGAATCAGTAGAGGCCGGTAAGGATGTTATCGACAAGTTGGGTGTAAAGGTCCAACAGTTAGCGGATTGTGCGGTGTGCCACCACTAGGTGCGAGATTTAACTGAGAGATTTCTGAATGGATAAGAACGAAAACCTAATGTCAGATAAAAAGCAACTCGCGCTTGATAAGATGCGCGCTGAGCTGGAAGGTAAAAGGGGTCAGCAATATTGGCGGACCTTGGATGAAGTCACTCAAACCGAGGAATTCAATACTTGTTTTGAAGATGAGTTTCCTAACCGAAAAGACCTGTTCCAAATTGATCGCCGGAGTCTTTTGAAATTTGCAGGCGCTTCCCTTGCTTTGGCGGGGTTGACGGGTTGCCGAGGCGTGTTTCTTCCAGAAGAAAAGTTGGTTCCTTATGTGAAGGCTCCAGAGGAAGTTGTTCCTGGGAAGCCGCTTTTCTATGCATCTGTTGTGACCTTAGCTGGATACGCGACTGGTGTAGTTGTTGAGCAGCATGAAGGGCGACCTATCAAACTTGAAGGAAATACTGAGCATCCGGCTTCACTGGGTGCGTTAGATTCGATTTCTCAAGCGGAGATTCTGAATTTTTACGATCCTGACCGGGCTCAAAACATTATTGAGAACACGGAAATCGCGACTTGGGAGATGTTCTACAAGGCAGCAACTCCTGCTGTTATGGCAAACGGTGGTGCTGGGGTTGGATTCCTCTTTGGTGCGGTCACTTCGCCCACTCAGGGTTGGCTGATTTCTGAGCTTAAGGAGGCTCTTCCTTTGGCCAAGTTTTACTCGTACGAGCCGACTGGTCGAGCGAATGTTCATTCTGCGGTTCAGTCGGCAACGGGTACTGCCGGGGTTCCGGTTTATCAATTCGACAAAGCTAAGGTTATTTTCTCGCTAGATTCTGATTTCTTAAGTCGGTCTGATAACCCTGCCGCGCTGAGATACACGAGACAGTTTGCCAAGGGTCGACGCGTCAAGGGTGCTAAGGGCGAAATGAACCGATTGTATGCGGTTGAATCGACGCCTGGTCTTGTAGGTGCTACCGCTGATCACCGATATCCTGTCAAGCCTAGTGAAGTTTATGCGGCTGCCTGTGCTCTCGCTAATGCTCTTGGGGTCACCGCTCCGAGTGGAGATGCTCCTGGGGCATTGAAAGCAGACATGACTGCAATTGTCAATGATCTGAAGGCAAACTTGGGAGCAACCTTGGTGGTTGCGGGTGAGCACCAGCCATCTGAAGTACATCAGTTGGCATTTGCAATTAACCAGGCTCTTGGGAACATAGGTAAGACGGTTGATTTTGTTGCTTCGCCAGAAGTTACTTCATCGTTCGCGGGAATTACCGAGCTCGCCAATGACCTT
>JAPLCS010000174.1 GCA_026392145.1 Fimbriimonadales bacterium
CCTGTTGGTCAATGCGTTTGGGTTCATGGTAAGCAAAAGGTTCCGGGTGTGATTGGTCGAAAGGCGATTCACTTATTGAAGGATGAGGAGCGAAAGCGAAAACCTGAGATTGAGGACTTGTGGATTGATATTGGGGTGACCAGTAGAGCTGAAGCGGAGGCATTAGTTTCATTGGGCGACCCGATTACTTATCAGTATGAGTTTCAAATGTTGCAGGGTGACCGAGCAACAGCGCGGGGATTTGATAATAAGATGGGTAGTTTTATTGTCGCTGAAGCGTTGAGGATGCTGAAGGAAGAAGGCGGGCTTGATCCTCAGGTGGGGGTTTATGCGGTGGCAACGGTTCAGGAGGAGATTGGGCTGAGCGGTGCTAAAACCAGTAGCTATTGGATTAACGCTCAGTCGGGACTGGCGGTCGACGTCAATCACGCGATTGATTATCCTTCTGTCAGCAAGACGAAGCATGGTCAGTTGGATATTGGTAAGGGACCGAGCGTGATGCGCGGTGCGAACGCTAATCCAATTGTCTTTAAGATGATTCGGGAGGCGTGTGATGCGGCTGAAATTCCTTATCAGGTTGATGTGACGGGTGGAGGCACTGGGACTGATGGTAACGCGATGCAACTTAATCGAGCCGGTATGGCGGTTGGAATTGTGGGTGTGCCTTTGAGATACATGCACACTCCGGTCGAATTGTTGAGCCTTTCGGATGTTGAGAATTGTGCGAAGTTGATGGCAGCTTATTGCCGAAGCGTGAAGCCTGATACCGATTTCACACCTCGCTCTTCTGCACGTTGATTGTATAAGTATTGATATAGCCTCGCTTTGATTTCAAAGCGGGGCTACAGTGTTTTTGATTGGCTTCAGACGGGAATCAATGGGTAGGTGAGTATAGTGAGGAAATGGTGTTTCCACTGTTTCTCTCTATCGCAGATGTGGCGATGACAAAGCCCATGGCGGTCCAGAAGAGTTCTGAAGCTGATCGCGTGCTTTTATTGATGAATTCACAATCTCCGGCTTCTCAGGAAATTGGCGCAGATTATATTCAGAAGCGGGGAATCAAGAATAAGTTAGTGGTAGCGGTGGCGGATTCTGCGGTTACTGCACAGAATGAAACTATTGCCTATAAGGAGTTCAGCGAGAAGATCGAGGCTCCTCTTCGAGCCTATTTGAAAACCCACCCCAAGATTGATTTTATTGTGTTGACGAAGGGACTTCCAATTCGGATTACGGGTGCTCCTGGGCTTGGGTTGAGTAACGTTCAGCCTTCGATGGACAGTTTCATGGCGGCACTTGATTATGACAAGAGCCCTGGAGCCATCAAGATTTCGTTGAACGATAGCGGGTTTACGGGGACTGCTTATGCAAACCGGTTCTGGGATGCTAAAACTCGTTTTTCTCATGCTCAGTACGGTGGCTATTTGGTGACACGACTGGATGGGTACACCGTTGACGATGCAAAACGTTTGACGACTTTTGCTTTGAATGCTGAGGCAAGCAAACCGAGTGGAAAGATTCTTTTGGATTCGTGTCCATCGTTTGGCTATGCGGAGGTTGCTAAGATGCCGGTGCCGATTTTTAACGGAGTACCCGACCCGAAGAATGGTGCGAAAGATCTGAATGAGCTTTCTTACAATGCCTATAACGGGGACATGCTGAAGGCGGCCGAATTGTTAGCGCCAAGGAATGTACCGTACATCTTGGAGAAGACGGATACGTTTGTGCAGGGTAATGGACTGATGGGTTATTGTTCGTGGGGTTCGAATGACTCCCACTTTGATCCTGCCAACTACAAGAAGCTTCGGTTTGCGGATGGTGGGATTGCAGAGACAGCGGTTTCGACGAGTGCTCGAACGTTTTTGCCGACAACCGGTGGTCAATCTTTGATAGCTGATTTGATTAGCCAGCGGGTTACTGGGGTGAAGGGTTATTGCGATGAGCCTTTGTTACAGGCGGTTGCCTCTCCGACGATTCTTTTTGACCGATATACGCGTGGTTGGAACCTGGCTGAGAGTTTTTATGCCGCGTCACGGTTTGTTGGCTGGGAAGATATTGTGATTGGCGATCCGCTCTGTCGGCCCTATAAATAAAGTTCCTTTGAGTTGTTCTTGACCACAAAAGCCCCGATTCTCTTGCGAGTCGGGGCTTTTGTTTTGGACTATTAGGATGTTTAGGGAGAGGATGTTTACAGAAGTGACCGGAGAACGTATTGAAGGATTCCGCCGTGGACGTAGTACTGAACCTCCTGCGGGGTGTCAATTCGGACTCGGACTTTTATTTCCTTTGTTGAACCGTCGGTTCCGGACGCTTTCATGGTGAGGATTTTGCCGTTGGCGAATCCGTTTGAGATCGCTTCAGAGAGACCTACCAAATCGAAGGTTTCGTGGCCGGTGAGCCCGAGGGACTCTTTTGATTCACCGTCAACGAATTCCATAGGCAGGACACCCATGCCAACAAGGTTGGAGCGGTGAATTCTCTCGAACGATTGAGCCAGCACGGCTCGAACGCCGAGCATGAAGGTTCCTTTTGCCGCCCAGTCTCGGCTGGAGCCTGATCCGTATTCCTTACCTGCAATTACGATGAGCGGAGTTCCGGACGCCTTGTACTTCATGGCGGCATCGTAGATGAACTCCACTTCGCCAGTCGGTAGGTAGGTGGTGTAGCCACCCTCGGTACCAGGAGCGAGTTGGTTACGTAGCCGAATGTTTGCGAAGGTTCCTCGCACCATGACATCATCGTTGCCTCGCCTTGAGCCGTAGCTGTTGAACATTTTGGGTTCGACGCCTCGGTCCATCAGGAATTTGCCACCTGGAGTGTTTGCCTTGATAGCCCCCGCTGGTGAGATGTGGTCGGTGGTGATGGAGTCACCGAGGAGGGCGAGTGCGCTCATACCGTGGAGGTCTGCCACTGTTGTCGGGGCAGCTGCGGGCATGCCGTCAAAGTACGGTGGATTCTTGATGTAGGTGGAGTTTGCGTCCCAGCCAAAGGTTTCTGAGCCTTCGACTCCGATTGCTTGCCACTTTTCATCTCCTTTGAATACGTCAGCGTAGTTCTTGTTAAACAGGCTTGTAGTGACCGCTCCTGCAACGGCTTCTGCTACTTCGTGCTGAGTTGGCCAGATGTCCTTGAGGAACACGGGATTACCCTCTTTATCGTTGCCAAGAGGCTCTGATTGAAGGTCAATGTTGATGGTTCCTGCGAGTGCGTATGCAACGACCAAGGGGGGAGACATCAAGTAGTTTGCCTTGATATCTTGGTTGATTCTGCCTTCGAAGTTTCGGTTGCCTGAAAGTACCGAGCAGACAACAAGTTGCTCATCGTTTACTTTTTGGCTGATGGCGGCAGGGAGTGGGCCGGAGTTACCAATACAGGTGGTGCAGCCGTAACCCACAATATGGAAGTTGAGAGCTTCCATGTACTGCATTAGTCCCGCCGCGTGGTAGATGTCACCGGCGACTCGTGAGCCAGGTGCCAGTGAAGTTTTCACCCATGGCTTGACGTCAAGACCTTTTTCGACGGCTTTTTTGGCGACGAGGCCAGCCGCAAGAAGCACGCTTGGATTTGACGTGTTGGTACATGACGTGATGGCTGCCACGACGACCGCGCCATGTTGCAAATCATTTGCTGAGGCGTTGGCTTCGTTTTCAGCTTCAGTCGGAGCTTCAAACTTGGTTTGTTCTCCTGCTTTTGCCGATGAGGTGGTTGCGAATTGATCCTTGAAGGTCGTTTGGAAGTTCGTTCGGACATCGGGGAGCAACAGTCGGTCTTGTGGTCGTTTTGGACCGGCGACGCTTGGGAGTACGGTGCTGAGATCGAGTTCGAGCGTGTCGGTGAATTCCGGATCGGTTGCACCTGGTTCCCAGAAAAGACCTTGTGCTTTGAAGTAGTCCTCGGTGAGTTGGATTTGCTCCTCACTTCTGCCAGTAAGTCTCATGTACTTGAGAGCTTCGGCATCGACTGGGAAGATTCCGCAGGTTGCTCCGTACTCAGGCGCCATATTTGCGATGGTGGCTCGGTCGGCGAGTGGCATGGTTTCGAGGCCAGGTCCGAAGAATTCGACGAATTTACCGACGACTCCTTTGGCTCGGAGCATTTGGGTGACGGTTAGAACGAGGTCGGTTGCGGTGGTACCTTCGCTGAGCTTGCCTGTGAGTTTGAACCCGATTACGTGGGGAATGAGCATGGTGACGGGCTGGCCTAGCATGGCTGCTTCCGCTTCAATTCCGCCGACGCCCCAGCCAAGGACGCCGAGTCCGTTGATCATTGTGGTATGGCTGTCTGTACCTACGAGAGTGTCTGGATAGGCGACTCCTTCGGGATTGACAAAGGTGACTCGGGCAAGGTTTTCCAAATTGACTTGGTGGACGATTCCCGTGTTCGGTGGAACAACCCGGAAGTTGGAGAGGGCTTTTTGACCCCATTTGAGGAACTCGTATCGTTCGTTGTTTCGTTCGAATTCGAGGTCGCGGTTGATGAGGAGGGCGGCATCGCTTCCGTAGGCATCGACTTGCACGCTGTGGTCGATGACGAGTTCAACGGGTTGGAGCGGGTTGATTTTCTTGGGGTCACCGCCGAGTTTTGCCATAGCATCTCGCATCGCGGCAAGGTCCACTACGCAGGGGACGCCGGTGAAGTCTTGGAGAATCACTCGGGCAGGAGTGAATGAAATTTCTTTGGAGGGTTCTTCTTTTGAGTTCCAGTTGAGGAGGGCTTCGATGTCGGCTTGGAAAACTGATTTGTTGTTTTCGGTTCGGAGCAGGATTTCAAGAAGAATTCGGAGCGAGTAAGGCAGTCTCTTGACATTAAAACCTTTTTCTTCGAGTGCTTTGAGCGAATAGTAGGTGTAGCTCTTTCCGTTTGACTCCAGCGTGCGTTTGGTGTTCAGGCTATTCAGCATTGATTCTCCGACGGGAATCTCTTGGAATCAAGTTCAAAAGAGAGTTCAAAGAGCGTCCGTAGTGTCCGATAAGGATACCTTCTTTATGCCTTATGAGATGATTTGAGGACAGGTTGAAATACGGTGCCAGATTCAATACTTTCGTAGTCATGGCCGCAGTCCGCTGGCCAACTGCACCAGAAAATAAGGGGCTCGGTTCCAGTGTTGATGGTTCGGTGTGCGAGGCTGCCATCGATGTAATAGGTGACGCCGGGGGCTAGGTCGACTGAACTTTGGTTGCCCAATCTGTCTGCGAGCAAGAGTAATCCTTTACCCTTGGCGACGATGATGAGTTCGCCGTGGGTTGGCTGGGTGTGAAAGTGCCCTCGGGTCATGAAGAATTCACCATTGACATCTCCCGGAAAGAGGGTGGTTGATGCCCAGAGGACAGCACCAGTTGTGCCGTCGGGGCGACAAAACCAACTTTGGGTTTGATAGACAATCTGGTTGGCAGGTGCATTGTGTGTATTCACGTCATCGGCTTGGTAGGAGTGCCAGTAAGGACCGAGATCTGATACGGTTTTTGATCCGTGGACGATGGGTGTGGTGTCGTCTTGGGGAATTAGATTGCCGGTTTCCCAATCGGTGAAGATCATTCTTTGATTAAGGCACACTGCAATAGTTTATCTTTGGGATGAATCACTAGTGTCGCCATTGTATAGATTTGATTTGGAGTTCTGCTTTCTAAGAATATTTCTGTTAAAAGTCTTCTTAGCTGCCGATTTTGCCTGTCGAAATACTCCATCGTCTATTGATGCCTCTATGTTTTCGATATCTGACTGTCGAGACCAAATGTTTGTATCTCCTGTCGCAAACAATCTGGGTTCATCATGAAACCACTCGTTGCTTAGTAGTTGCCACTCGCTAGTGCGGGATGTACGGTAATCAATTTTGGTTTGATATTTCCTGTAGACAATCATTTCATACTTGGAATCAATTTTCGTTCCATATTTATTTTTAGATGCCACAACCCCCTTGATCTTAAATCTCCCATAGGACAATGCTTGAACAACTTCAGCGCTAACAGAGTCAGCATCTCTAGGCGTCATCAGATACTCCTTAATGAATTTTTTATCCTCCTCCGCTGACTCTTGTGCATCTGGTGGATAGAATGAGCCCATCTCATACTTTATTGGTAACTCTACAGGGA
>JAPLCS010000274.1 GCA_026392145.1 Fimbriimonadales bacterium
CGAGCGACAATACTACCAGTCCCTCAACCCCGCCAAACGCAAGGAACTCTTGTCTGCCATGAAGCGCGTGTCCTCCATCATGATCGGAGACGGACAAGTTCCATTCAAATTCAAGATTCTCGGACTCCCCATTTCCGACCACATGAAGTCCATTGTTTTAAAGAAGATTGACGCCTTGTCCGAAATGAGTCAGGACAGCGGGGGCGCTTACAAGCTCAAAACGTGGGTCGACGGGTTCCTACGCATTCCTTTCGGAAAGACCGTCCCTCTGCCCGTAACGCTTGACGACGGAGTGGAAAAGTGCACAGATTTCATGGTAAGTTCCAGATCAAAGATGGACAAACACATCTACGGAATGAAATCCGCCAAGACGCAGATCATGCAGGTGCTTTCGCAATGGATCGTGAACCCGAGTTCCGTCGGAAACGTCATTGCCCTCCACGGTCCCATGGGAACCGGAAAAACGAGCTTTGCCCGCCACGCAATCGCCAGCGTCCTTCAGCGCCCATTTGGATTCTTCACGCTGGGCGGAGCGTCCGACATCGCCAACTTCACGGGACACTCCTATACGTATGAAGGGTCCACTTGGGGCAGGATCGCTGACACTCTCATGCAGTGCGAGACAATGAACCCAGTCCTGTATTTTGACGAACTGGACAAGATCTCTGCTACGGCGCACGGCGAGGAAATCACGAGCATGTTGATTCACTTGACGGATCGGTCTCAGAACAGCGAGTTCCACGACAGGTATTTCGCTGGAATTGATTTCGACATGTCGCAGAGTCTCTTTGTGTTTTCGTTCAACGATATTGAAAAGGTGAGCCCGATTCTGAGAGACCGCATGACGATCATTGAATGCGGAGGATACGGCGAGACCGATAAGAAGGAAATTTTGAAGAACTACGTGTGGCCCGATCTTTTGGAACGTCTCCGTTTCTCTCCAGCCGACATTGTGCTGGACGACGACACGACCAAATTCATCATTTCAGAGTATTCTGCAAAAGAGAAGGGCGTGCGGACTCTGATTCGGACGGTGGAGACCGTTGTAACAAGACTCAACATGCTCCGCGTTTCTAAACACGAGAGCATGAAGGAATATACGTTTTACATGGACGTCTCTTTTCCTATGAAACTGACACCCCGTATCATCCAAACGCTATTGAAGGACGCCCCCAAGAAAGAGGAGGAGGGCTGGAAGATGATGTACACTTAACTACCGGCGACTCTTGCGGGTGCGACCAGCCCTCTTCGCCTTGCGGTAGGTGCGACGACCGCCACGCGAACGACGTGGTGGTGCTGATGCTGCTAGTGCTGCTGGTGGCTCACCTAACGCAACTGGTTGCTCAGCGACAGCTGCTGCCGGAACCTGAGCTGGCGGAGCCGCAGGTGCGCCAGAGACGGTGGCGCCAGAGACGGTTTGGGCAGCGTCTGTAAACGCATCATTCACCAACTTTCTCAACGCAGACGGGTCACCACCCATGGCCTGAACTCCTGCAGTCAAAGCCGCAGCCACAGTAGCTCCTGCCGTGGCCAAGAACCAAGCAGTACCAGCAGTCACCGCATTCATGCTAGCGGTAGCAACAGCTGCTACGGCGACTGCGTAACTAGCACGCTTATCGGTACACATCCTCTCGTTCATGGTAGCAACAAGTTGCTTGTAATCTAGATCCTGTTGCTCCTTTATAGTACCCATTAGAGGTCCCAACCCTAAATTAGAAGCCCTAAGAACTTGAAGTTCAGTTTGTTTTTTCAGGACTTCTGCGGACGAATCAGCACTTCTTGCGCACACATCGGTGAATATTTTCTGCTGAGAGGTCGCTATAAGGTTTTTCCCATACAGATCGTAGACGGAAACTATGGCTGGACCAGAACTCAGCGCAGCAACCAACGCAAGCCCAAAAAGTTTTGCCCTTGAATTAATAACGGTTTTATCTGCTGCGTCGAGGGCTGGCTTTATCTTCTTGGCACCTTCATTCACTTCTTTTGCAATTACTCTCGCCGCCGCCTGACGAGAATTATGCCTCAATAACGCCCTCTCCTGCCTCTCTTTCAACAACTCTGCGGGAGTCTTTCCTCCTCCCCTCATACCGTCGGATTCAGCCGCTACCTCATTCACCGCCGCCACGATGTCTGCCTCGTCCTCGGCCAGATTCGCCTCCGCAGCGTCGGTGGGCGGGGATTCAAGTTCCATAACCGCAGATACAGTGCTTGGACTCAGACCTGGCAAGATTAACTTCGGCGCTTCCGTAGCTGCGACTGGTTGTGCCATAAGATCCATTTAATTATCCTCTTGTAAATTTTATTGAAGATCCAGGTTGATGGTGAGGATGATTTCGTAGATATCCACTCCGCAGACTCGCCCAATGCATCTTTGGAGCATAAGGATATAGACTCCGCCCCCGACTGCGTCATCCAATTTATGAACGAACTGCGAGTGCTTGAACAATGCGTAAAGGTTCGCGCGGTGTATTCCCGTCGGACTCTCAAACCACGCCCCAGTTCCTCGCGATTCATTCTCCATCTCTCGCCGCACTTTCCTGCCGTAAGACGATCGGGCGTGATAGGTCTTCCCTTCCCAGAGATTCACGCTCACAGTCTTCTTCGCACGACCCGCCTCCGCCCGCATACCAGCAAGTAGCTCCTCCTTCCTATCCGAAATGTGTTTCGTGAAGAACGCGACCGCCTCGTCGCAGAAATACTCAAAGTAATCCTCCCGCTTCTGCCCCAAAACCCTCTCTCTCTCTAAAATCACATCCTGAACGTCTTCCGGCGAGAATATAGTCATTATTACTTCCATTACGCATGGATCGTTTAATTCGTTTTAGTTAAGAGAAATTCCGGGAAGTCTCGGTTCGTATAAGCCAACATACGAGCCTTGGCGTGAATGTAATAGGTTCTGTATGCGTCCAAAGATTCGGGGCGCTTGTATTCGTCCGGCATCGCCTGCCGAAACGTCGTAATGCCGGCATGCTCAATCGCAGGAGGGTGCGCCAACAACCACTCAATGTGGGCCTGTGTCTTGTGCGTCTTCTGAGACCCGTAGCGGTGCTGATACTCCTTGCAAAGCCACCACGCAAGAGCCGCCAGCCACATGTAGTTCTCGTAGCTCTCACGAACCCAAAGGGAGCACGGATGGTTCTTGTGCGTCAGCTTGTAGGCATCGTGAGGGATATTGCTGGGGTCTGTCATCCAGTGTGCGCAATATAACAGTTGCGCAGACTCGAGGATCATCTTCACCACATGCTTGTCGCAGTGATACTGCGCCGCAATACGAGGGTCTTTGTGCAGAAAGAATATGTTCATTTCGGTGAAAGTTCAAAATATCGGAACAAGAATCCATCTTCGACGAATCGTCAAAAACGGATTCTGGAAAGTCAAACATAATTTGACAACGAAAATGTCTCTCTTCAGTTCCTCCAATATCGGCGGAATGCGATCCTTCAAGAAGATTTCTAAAAAGATGAGCCAACTGGATTACTATGTCTCCAAGTCAAGTTCTCCTGAGACTCTCAAGCTCGTCGCTCTCGACAACAAGGCGTTCGGTGCGGCCATTGAGGATATCGTCCGTGAATGTCTGTCTCTCGGTCCCCGTTCCTCTTCTCAGAACGATGCCACCTTTGGAGACCACAAGATTGAAATCAAGTCCGCTCGTTACTGGGCCGGCAAAGATAATTGTAAGTGGCAGCACCTAGAGCCTGATCACGATTACGACGTTGTGCTCTTCGTTCTCATGGACTTCCACGAATTGCGTGTCTGGGCAATCAAAAAGGACATTCTCATGGGAGAACTCCGTGATCGTAAGATCGTGACCTTTCAGGGCAAGCAGGGTTGGTGGACGACCAAGAAGGCTATTATGCCTTTCCTGACTCCCATTCAGTGCCCAGCCGACCTTGCCGCCTTTGCGTAAACAAACGTCTCTTCCTCAGACGCCTTCTTCGCCCCTGGCCTACCTGGTCCACTCACCGAAATAGTATCTAATAAAACCCAACCCAGCTCTGCGTGAATATCTCTGACCACATCCGCCAACGGATACTTCTTGTCCGACTTGAAGTTCTTCACGCTCCAACAACTTTTTCCCTCCGGCTTCAAGCACCTCAAACACTCCTTCACGACCGGCTTCAACCATCCCTCCACCCACTCCTCCCACGACTGTTCCTTCACCGACTGATCTCCTGCAGTATACATCTCCAAATTGTAGTAAGGCGGACTCGTGAGAACCAAGTCAAACGTCCCGCTCGGAATCTTCAAAAGACCAGTCTCTGCCTCCAGCCAAAGACCCCAGCATCCTGCCTCCCCAGCCCACGCAAGGATCCAGCACCGTCTTTGCGCCATACTTCTTCACGATGTGCTTTGAAACGCCAGCCCTGTATTTCGTAACAGAGGACATCCCGCTGGACAGCACGATCGTTCTACGAATCTCGCTCTTGTAAGGAGTGGAGTGCATTCGCACATTCAGCCAAATCGCCTTCCTCAGTGCCTCCGCTGTGATCATCCCTGCAACGCTATTCCCCTTGTGGTTCTTCACGTTCCAGAAATGAGGCATGTGGTGGTCCAGTATTTTGTGTCCTAGTCGCGACCGGCTCTCAAACGTATCGGCGCTCTTCTTCCTCAGAGCCGCCCAGTCCTTCTTCCTCTCCTCCTCCGTGTATTCGTCCACAAGAAGCACCCTCGGGTCTGCAAGAATACACGCCACGAGCCTCTCAATAGCATCCCGCAGCACCACCTCTGCTTCCTCGTTCACGTCTTCCTTCGGTATAGACGTATCCGAGTCTCTGTGCTTCTCGTCAGAAAGAAGACGACGGAGTCCGTTCCGCTTGTTCAGAAGATCCATGTTTAAAGTTTCCCTTTAAATGCTCGCCTTTCCGTTTTGAATCAAACTTCAAAAAATTTTAGCGACCGGGGTCGTTTCGTGTCAAATCGTCGAAAACGGATTTTGGAATTTTGGAGGAAACAGACAGACTTCGGAACACAATCCTACACGCCAAACCCCCGGTTCTACACAACCCCGTTTCGTGTCAAACCGTCGAAAATCGATTTGAGCCTTTCCGGGAGAAATTGACAAGACCAAGGATGAACGCCGCACCCCTCCGCATGCGCTGCTGCGCGATCACTAACAACGGGACTCAGTGCATTAGCAACACGGCCACCGATGCAACCGCCGGTCGCTGCGCCAAGCATCACCCCAAGTTGCTGCGTGTCGTGCCGTCCGTGCTTGGTACCCAGGAGTTCTCCAACGTCATTCTCACTGAGTGGAGGAAGTGGCTCGCCCGGTTCAGTCCCCGCATCACTGAGCTGTTCGGCGAGGCCGGTCGCAACGATGAGGCCTGCAAGCTTATCCGTATGGAAGTCGTCCAGAACATGCGCACCTGGGTCGTCGCACAGGAGGGAGCTATCCGAACCGGGTATGCCGACCGGGCTATCGGCTCCAAGGTGGATGTGACGAACTTCATCCCGCTCTACAACGCCCGCGTGGAAACCGCCCTGGTTAGTGTCCACGAGGCCATGAACGCCAATGCCGGTTGGCGCAGGTATTTGGATCGCGCGGCTGCCCTGGTTCTTGATGATGAAGTGGCTCCCGCCAACGCTGCCGGTGCAGTCGAAGCAGCCGTGGCCGCCCAGCAGCGTGCGCGAGTCGCCATCGATCGTGCCGCTGCTGCCCTTGCTGCTGAGCGTGCCGTGCCTGCCGCGCCGGTTCAGCAGAACCCCGACGACATCCGAGCCTTTGCGGCTGACCGGCAGAACGTTCACACGAAACTGTCTGTCGACATGACCAAGACGGTCGTGAACCGTGTGTTGAAGATCGCAGTGGACAAGGACTACCGCTGGAACCGGAAGACAGTCTCCCGCACGCCGGCCGACATCATCTCGGCGTGTGCGCTGCCCCCCAAGGTGGCGATGCAGATGATGGAGAAGTACTGCGCAGCCGACAACGTATACGAGATGGGTGCCGGCATCTACGGCAAGGTCCTTGACGGCGTGTGGCAGTTCATGAAGAAGTCTGAGCACAAGAAGGATCTGGCCGGGATTCTGCGCCAGGAGCTGACCGACAACCTCGGCATGTGTGCCCAGGGGAACTTGTCGCGCCTCTGCAACGTGCTGGCCGGCTACCTTGAGGGTGTCGGTCCTCAGGAGTCCCCCGCCGAGCGCCTGGGCCGTGAGATGCCTAAGCTGATGGAGATTGACGATGAGTCCAGGCGCATGGAGGTTGCGCGTGGCATGTTGCGCGACACCGGTCTGCCCGAGGTGGAGTGGGCTTCTTGGCTAGAGGCGCTGGCCTAAACACAAAAACAAAACAAAAGAAAAAAACTAAACAAAAAGGGATAACTTTTTCCCGTAGGACCACCCGAAGTTGATCGTCGAAAACGGATTCTCGGTTTTGGGGGACAGAAAGGCATACCAACAACAAGAGACCATCCCATCCCAGATCTAAAATGTCCGACATTGAGCAGAAGCCCAAGCGTGTGATGACTGAGGAGCAGAAGGCAAAGATGAAGGCTGGTCGTGAGGCTGCCAAGGCACGCAAGGACGCTGAGAAGCTCGCCGCTGCTGCTGCCCCTGCGGCTGAGCCTGCGGTTGCCCCTGCGGCTGAGCCTGTGCCCGAGACTCCTAAGAAGAAGGCCCGCAAGCCGAAGGCACCCGGCGCTCCCAAGAAGGCCAACGGCGGTGCTGGCGCGGAGACCGACGAGGAGCCCCGAGGCGCCTGCCAAGGAGAAGAAGCCCAAGAAGGCAAAGAAGGAGAATGTCACTGAGACTGCTCCCGAGAACAAGACGGAGACCAACCAGATCATCTCCTTCATGATGAACATGAAGAACCAGGACTGGGAGGAGGGAGTCCACGACGTCAGCGAGCAGTGGTTCCAGGACCGGACTTACTTCGCGTCCCCCGAGTCCATGCGTCGCTACCTCACGGACCGGATCTACAACTGGACCGACTCGTTCAGCACGGAGATCCGTGGCATCGCAGATGACAGCAAGACGGAGATCAACAGGATGATTGAGTTCATCGTGTCCACCCCGTTCATCGTGAACCACCCATTCTGCGAGGAGTTCAACGTGTCCCGCTGCAACGTCACGATCCACCAGTAAACAA
>JAPLCS010000146.1:0-4319 GCA_026392145.1 Fimbriimonadales bacterium
ATCATCAGTAATCGGAGGAACATCCTCAATCGGCTTCTCCTGTTCCCTCTTACCTTGCTCAGTCTCGGAAGAACGGGCGGCTCTAAAGTCTGGTTTAACGTCAGAACCGTACTTATCCAAAGCAATCCGCATGGCCTTCGCCCACATCGGAGCGGAAACATCGCCACCAAAACCACGAGGCATCGCTTTTTGGTACCAGCGATCTCGTCGACTATTGTAATACTCACTTCCCGCCCACGAAATTCCTACAATTCCCTTGGCGTAGCCGCAAAACCAAAGGTCTTTACCCTCGTCAGTAGTTCCTGTCTTGCCCCTTGCCTCATCAATCACACCCGCCGAAGCACCCGTCCCACTGGTAACAACTCCTCTCAGTAGCCTGTCCATGACTTGACAAACTTCAGGCCCAATCCGTGTGGGTGTGTAACTTGACTGCCCCGCTAAAACCTCTTCACCACTGGCATCCAAAACTTGCTTGATGCGATAAGGCTCCGCTCGCCTTCCCTCAAGCATGAACACCGAATAAGCCCTGAGCATTTCAATCGGACGCACGTTACTGGAGCCTAAAGCCAACGAAGCAACCTTATCTAGCTTAGAGGTAAACCCAAAATCTTCCTTAATAAGGTCAGCGCCTTTCTTAGGTCCCAAATCCCAAAAAGTTCGAACCGCAGGAACGTTCATAGACTGAGCAAACGCACTAAACAAACTGTAGGAGCCACCGTATCCACCGTGTGAATTCCTGGGCATATAAGGCTCTGTTTTGGTGCGTCCAGGTAGTTTTAACCTCACATTCGAGATCATCGAGTTCTCAGAAACCACCCCTTCTTTCAAAGCCTCGGCATAGACAAAAGCCTTAAATGACGAACCAGGTTGCATAATGCTTTGCGTGGTCCGGCTCACTTGATTCTTCGGATTCAGCCCTCCTACGTCAGCTAAAATCCGGCCTTCCGAATCCATGCAAATGAAGGCACCAGCATTCACTCCTACCCACTTTTTGGATTCCACCATCTGGGCGACCGCCGCCTCAGCTTCTTTTTGCACCTCCGCATCAAGGGTAGTAACCACCGTGTAACCACCTTGTGTGAGTTCAATCCCTTTCTGTCGAAGCTCCTGAATTACAGACCGAACAAAGTAAGGTGCCCGAAGAATTCGTCCACCCCTCACCGAAGGATTTTTCTGAACTTCAGGTTCCTCATTTTTGGCTCGGTTATATTCCTTCTGAGTAATCCAGCCCTCATCAAACATCGTTCTTAAAACAACGTTCTTGTTCGTGTTCGCAGTCTGATAATCCCTGACCGGATTCTCACGCGCAGGCGTCCGAACACAGCGAGCAAGCATCGCCGATTCTCCCAAGGTCAAATCCTCAACTTCTTTATTGAAGTAAATACTAGAAGCAGCCGCGATACCGTACGCTTGTTCTCCAAAATACACCGTATTCAGATAGATCTCTAGGATTTGATCCTTGGTGTACCGCTTCTCCATATTTATCGCAATCGCAATATCCTGAACCGTGCGTTGCATCTTTACTTCACTTGCAGAGAACAGTCGCTTCGCAAGTTGCATGGTAATGGTGCTACCACCGCCAGAAACCCTGCGCTCCTTAACAAAATTCACCGAAGCTCGAGCCAGTCCCAGCCAATCCACGCCAGGGTGCTCATAGTAGCGCTTATCTTCGGCCGCCAAAATGGCTTTGATCATATGCTTGGGAACCCGAGATAGCCTGATATTCTCCTTATAAATCGGATTCAATTCAAACAGAATCTTATTGTCTGCACTATAAATTCTGGAGGGCTTAGAATTATGAGCCTGAATCTTCTCACTCGTTTTATCAACAAGACTCTCAGCGTTCTTGATGTTCGTAAACATGTAAATCAAGAACCAGACAATGCCTATGAGCAGCCCCAATCCCGAGACCACAAGTGCACGCTTCACAAACCGAGCGAACGGGGTGCTTGAAGACCTTTTCTTGGTTGTACTACGAGTCCCCACAGATTAAATTATAGCTGACCCACCGATTCGGAACTAATTGGACCGATCTACAACTTTCTTCGAAAGTTGGCTAAGCGATTCTTCGGAGTCCATGCCCATCAGCACAAGCGTCATTCCATTCAACTTCCAAACCACACTCTTTAGTTCCCCACGACCGAAACGCTGCAACTGTTCCGCCGAAACATCAGCTTTCGTCAAAAATAAGGTGTACCGAGTGTCGTTCATGCTAAACCATTGAACAATTGATTTTGCATCTTGCATGGTGCGAACATTGACGCCTTCGAGCACCATTCCACCTTTCTCGGCAAAGCTGTAAGGCTTCACTCCCAATTCGGTAGCATATCGCTTCAATTCGTCAATCGGCCGAATATAAGTTGCACCTTTACGATTGAGGACAAAAGTAGAAGCCTGAATCGCAGGGTTCAATTTAACTTGCTTAAATTCAAAAGAACCGGCAACAGACCCCGTTGGATCATAAACAACCCGCTTCAAAATAAGCCCCGATTTAGCATCCCCGAACAGTTCAAGCACCCGATTGCCATCTCCATCCGACATCGTCAATTTCAAAGCCTTGATTCCCGCAATCGAACCGCCATCTCCAACCGCAGATTTCAAATTACTGGCCCGTTGTCCCCGCATGCCGCGCATCAATTCAAACTGTCGTCGAGTATTCGAAGGCGACTCTTTGATTTCGTTACGATCTGGGAAATAGTGTCGCCGAAAACTCGCCGTCTCAATAATAATCTGACCTGCGTACTTTGAATCCTTAGCGAACTCAACTCGCATGTTTGGACCATCTTTGGTGACAAACTCTTGATGCGATTCAACTTTGCCAGCTCGAACAACAGTCACCATTCGAGTGCCGCTAAACCTCAAATCTCGAGATTTTTCCATCAATTGCTTGAAAGCATCGGGAATCTGCAGTTTCCCCTTGTCCTGAGACCCACGCTCCTGAAAACCCCGCTCCTGATCCCCACGACGCCGACCGCCATCATTCCGACCATCTCGTTGAGCTACAGCACTGGCAGAAGTCAGCACCACAGCCGACGCTGTAATCCCAAAGCTTCCGGCTCAAAGCCAACAAACTCAATCGATGTCTCGCGACCATTTACATCCGCAGCCGAAACCGAAGTAATGACATTGCTCTCCTGGTGCGTGGCAACCATCTGGGCAGCAAGATTCGCACCATGTTGACGCTGAGGCTGAACAGCCCCCACTGGCTGAAGAACCACTGCAATCACAGTCACAGCCGCAATCCCAGTCGCCAATGAGCCACTCCACATCAACCGTAGTTTTCTCACTTTAAGTCGTTGCTTGCGTTCGGCAACTTCCATCAGACGTAAATTCAATTGACTTCTCCACGCAAGCGAAGGAGTCTCCTCAGGGAGCGACTGAACAAGCTGACGAACACCCATGGACTCTTGCTTCGCAAGAAGTTCATTAACTTTGGTCTCATTCATCGTGTTTTTCATATCATCCACTCGCTTCAAATCTGGTCACCTAACAATTCTTTCACTATTGATTGAAGTTGCCCTCGGGCAAGAAACAATCGACTTTTCACAGTTCCTACAGGAATCTTCAGCGATTCTGCAATCTCCTCGTAGGATAAATCTTCCTTATCATGGAGCAAAAGTACCGAGCGCAATTTCTCACTCATTTGTGAAATCGCCAGTTCAATCTTTTCCCTCAGCTCGGAGTCCTCTAAAAGCAAATCGGGCCGCCATCGACTATCGGGAACATCGTACTGCTCCTCAATTTCACTCGAAATGTTCATCGAGACTTCTTTCAAACCTCGGTTCGCTTTCCGGGAACGATCAACGCACAAATTGTAAGCAATTCGAAACAGCCAAGTTCGAACCGACGCTCGGTCATCAAATCGCTCGTAATTCTGAAACGCTCGAATGAATACCTCCTGGGTGATATCCTCGGCATCCTCGTCGGTTGGTACCATCCGTTTGACAAAGCCGTACACCCGATGTTGATACTCATCGACGACTTTGCTGAACGCCTCAACTCCTTTTGCTTCCAAGGTCTTGTCTTCCGAGCAGTTCCCCACTGCACCCACGGTCAGTTTCGCATTCAAAGCCACCGACGCTACAGAATAGTCAGACGAACTCGTCTTCGATTGCTTCCAAAACATCGATGCTCCTTTCATGATTACGTTGTAAAACGCATCAAAGCTCCAATCGTTCACTCCCCAGCAACAATCATCGTCAAAAAATAAAAAGACCCAACGAGATTCGTTGGGTCTCTCATTTCAAGCGTTTGCTCAATAATTAGAAGCGAACGCCGAAGAAAACACCGAAGCCGTTAAGTTCGGATGCTCCATTGCC
>JAPLCS010000146.1:4437-9420 GCA_026392145.1 Fimbriimonadales bacterium
ATTCTCACCCTTAGTGAGGTTGTAACCGAGTCCGACTTGATAAGCAAATCTTCCAACGCTCTCGGTTCCAGTTGCATCAGGCCGAGTGATGAAAGATACACCAGCGCCGAGGCTCAAGAAGAAGTCACTCTTATTGCTGTAAGCAACATAGTTGTAAAGGAAAGGAATGCTTCGGTAGTCGCCCTTTCCGTAAAAATCAACGGACAGTTCGCCAAAGTTGTTCCAATTTTCATTGGACGAAATCGCTCGGACCTTGTGTTGCAATCCGAACGAAGTGAATTGGCTCGTTGGAACTCCTGAATCGGTTGGCTTAACTACGCCAAATCGGAACGAGAGATCTGTCATATCTCCTGCGAAGGCAACTGCCCCCATCAATGCAATTGTGCTTACCGCGAACAATTTCTTCATTACTTCCCCAGTTTGAACTCTAAATGAGTGAGTTCGCTACGAATATAGCACCAATTTGCTCTTAACGGGTGATTTTTGATGCCTCTCGCAAAATTTCGAGTGCTAATTCAGTAGTTTTAACCAAATCAGCTCGAGAAATATGCTCGTCATGAGTATGAATCTTCTGCATTCCGGTGGCAACGACGATGCTCGGCAAACCCTTAGCATTAAAAACATTGGCATCACTACCACCTAAATTAGTTCGCAAAAGTGGCTCAAGTCCCAACTTCTCACTCGCTCGTTTCGCTACCTGAACAACTGGTTCATTCTCATCCACAAAGTAAGAAGAATAATGTCTCTTGTAACCAAATTCAACGTTCGCTCCCCACTTCGTAGCCGCTCGCTCAAAACACTCCATCATATGCTTGATTTGACGATCAAGAGTCTCCACATTTGTTGATCGAGCCTCGGCTCTCAATCGAACCTCTGCACACACAACGTTTGTCGCGGTTCCTCCCTCGACCACACCCAAGTTCGCCGTTGTTTCAGGGTCAATTCGCCCAAGCGTCATTCCCTGAACCGCCTCAGCCAGAACCTGAATAGCATTCACCCCATTTTCAGGATCTTTACCCGCATGAGCTGGAACACCCTTGATAACCACATCCAGTTTGTCGTGATTAGCGGTCCGATTAACATAGCTTCCTACCGGCGGCCCCGTGTCCAACACGTAGCCAAAGTCAAGATTCAGACTCTCTAGTTTCAAAGCGTTCGCACCTCGAAGCCCAATCTCCTCAGCAACAGTCAACAGTAAATAGATGTCCCCATGCGGTTCGCCCGACTCCTTCAAAGCAAGCACTGCTTCAATGGCAGGAGCCATTCCCCCCTTGTCATCCCCACCCAAAATATGGTCCGTCAAACTGTGAAATACACCGTCAATCTCTCCAATAACAAGTCCCTGGGTAGGCTCCACAGTATCAAAGTGCGCACACAGGAAAATCCGAGGAGCATTCGTAAGAGTCCCAGGAACTTTGACAATCAGATTGTTTGCGTTTCCACCAATCTCTTCACCAGCACAATCTTCAACCACTTCTAGACCATGCTCAAACAGATAACGCTTGGTCCAATCAACAACTTCCCTTTCTTGTAATGCCGGCGCATTGATTCCGCACAAATCCAAAAAGAGTTGAATAAGGCGCCTTTCGTTAATCATCGCGTAAGTTTATCTCCGATGCTAAGCGGTATCTAATACCTAGCGGGTAACAAATCTTATTCAATCCCCAAATACACTTCAAACTTTCCAGGTTTAACAAAATCCCCCTATAGTGAAGTGTCAAAAATTCTTCAAAAATCTTGCCTTCTTTATGCAACAGGCAGACCTATCTAGTCGTAAACAGACTCCTAAAACTAGTAACTGTGACAACTCTATGGAAAACGAACCGTTAGAACCAAACCCAGAAACCAATCAAAATCCTCACTTCTCGCTCCAACCTTCCGAAGAAGAAGGCCAGCACACCGAAAATTGCGAATCAATCGCAGCAAACTCCTCACCCTCAGACTCCGAAGCCACTGGCTCAGAAAGTCAACAAGGGAAACTCCTCAAAAGAAGCGAAGAGATCAGACAACAACTTGAACGAATTAACTTGGAAGAAGTTCAGTTGACCGACGATCTTAATCAAATTGAAAATGCTCTCAAGGCATTAAATGAGGACAATCTCAATTCACCTTTCGAGCAACCCACTTCAGACGACTCGGAAAAGGAACAACTTGCATCTGAATCACATGCCGATACAAAGTCTGACCAAGAATCAGAAGCATTCGAAAGTATTTTCGACCTTGAAGGGCAACCGCTCTCCTTGGTGGAAACGAGAGTAGCAGCCAGCAAGCTTACAAGAGAATTTCTGATGAATTTACGAAGTCTCGGTGTTGAAGTGTCTGTTCTCCTTCACTGCGAAGACCCCATAAGCGAGCGGGAATGGAACAAGTACCACACCTCGGCTCCGCCAACGACCGCGATCGGCATGGCGCATAGAATCATGAACGAAGCAGCAGCGAAGTTGAAACGACCGTAATTGCTTTCATCCAAGTGCCTCTAAGCACTTGGAAGAGATATTCTAGGGAGGAATGAGCCAACAAGTCACTCGATGGACCGTAGACTACGGCGACGGACGAATCAAGGAAGTTCGCGTCCCACACGCTTGGAAGCAAGATGTAGACGTTCGTTGGGAAGGTCCAGCCGTTTACAAAACACTCATTGACGTACCATTCCGCGAAACTAAGCTCGTTTTCCACGGAGTTTCTTACCTGGCAGAAGTCCACGTCGACGGCCACCACCTTGCGACTCACGAAGGCATCTGGGATGCATTTGAAGTTGATCTCGAACAGTTTAAGGGAAAGCGCATCGAAGTTCAAGTGAGAGTAACAAAGAACGGTGGACCAACCTACCCCGTTAAAGAAACATTAAGTGGCTTCATTCCCTACGTCTATCACACCTTTGGCGGCATCTTCCGATCGGTTGAACTCTGCGATGGGATTGCCTCCAAGCCCATCGATAGAAAACATTCGTTCGATGGCATGATGCGCGGCATTCTCCACTGGGGATGGTATCCCGAACTCGGCCACTGTCACCCCACCAAGGACATCATCGAAAAAGAAATTTCGTATACCGCCTCCCTTGGTTTTAATACCGTCAAGTTCTGCCTTTGGTTACCGCCACACGAGTATCTAGAAATGCTTCACCAGCGCAAAATGCATGCCTGGATTGAACTACCTCTCTGGCTTCCTCACGGCGACCTCTATGCAAAAGCAGACGCTGAACTTGACCGCATAGTCCGGCAATATGCCCACCATCCAAATATCGTTGCATGGACACTCGGCTGCGAAATGCAAAATGCTCCCGTTGAATTCCGTGAAAAGTGGGTCAAGAAAATACAAACACTCACCAAATGCGACTGGGTCAAAGACAACTCCGGTGGAGCGGAAATGTACGGCGGAGACCCAAGAGAATTCGGCACCTTCGAAGACTTTCACCCGTACGCTGAAGCACACTTTTTCCCACCCCTTCTCGATTCACTGCGCCTCGGTCCACGAAAGCCAAAGCCCATTCTCCTCGGAGAAACGTGCGACCACGATGTTCACCGTGACCTCGCGCAAGTAGCCGACACCATGCCTTACTGGGCATCAGCCATGAAGGAACTCAACGACCAAGGGGTCCGCTGGCAATACGACATACCGAAGTTTCTGGCATCCAATCGATTTGCGCACTATCCCGACGATTCGCACCATGAGTCACTCATGCAAAAGAGCATCCAAAAGGCTCTCTCAGTACGAAAGCACGTCGTGGAGCAAATCCGCTCTCGTTCAGATTATGAAGGCTATGTACTGACAGGATTCCGCGATACCTCTATATCTAGATCAGGCATCCTCTCGGACTGGGCGAGAGAACGCTATAAACCAGAACAGCTTCTCTCCTGGAATAGCGACTCCATCCTCTTCCTAATCCAACCAAGAGATCCTCGCTGGACACGAGGCGGAAACCGAACCGCTTACCGAGACCAGTACAACATGGTCGCTGGCGAGCCACTGCTCATCAAAGTGGGGTTCAGAGGCAAGCCACAAGCATCTTCTGCGATTTGGAAAGTCCTCAACGAATTCAGCCATGTCGTAGCAGAAGGCATTGGCGAACCCGTCGAAGTCAACGGGGCTCCCCACGAAGTTCTTCAGGCGTACCTACCATCCCTCATTGAAGGAAGATATCAATTCCATTGCGAGTTCGGATCAACCACAAACGACTGGACATTTTATGTTCACGACAAACCCATTTTTGATGCATCAAATCAAAATGGATTCTTCTTGTTATCTCCAAACGACGCGTTCGAAATCAAATTCTCCACAAATGAAGAGGGGATTGCCATTACGACCCAGTGGGATCAGACGGCTCAAGACCGCCACTCAACAGGCAAACCAACGATAGTCTTGTGCCAAGACCTCGGCACGGTGGCAAAAACCTACTTCAGAGAGTGTATTCATGAAACCCTCCAAGCAGGAGCACCCAATCTACCATTCGAACAAGCCCTCGCTGTCGCTCCGGATCTGGCACTAGAGACAAAGTGGCTAAAATCCATTGACCCAGCCTTCACTGGCATCGAGAACCGAATTGACACCCGCACCTACGAAGAACACTGGATGATAGCCAAAAGCAAACAAACAATCTTTACGACCTACCGAGTACAAGGCGGTCACGGAGCACAACCCAACGGTCTTGCAGCCAATATTGTAGGTCAAGCACTCCTTAAACAGCTATCTCAACTGATCTAGCTTCAACCAATTGAATCGCAGTTCCTGCTAGTGTCCGCCACCATCAGTTCGAATTCGCTTGTACTGAGCAGGATACTGCCCACCCTCTTTCATGACTTTGTAAACCTGAACCGTTCTTGGCGGAACCGTCGGACGGATAGTTCCCGAAATCACCCGAACCTGACTCTTCATCGTGAGTTGATCCTGCAAAAGTGTATATCCGAGCAAAGTTGGCTCGGCGAGCAACACGGTTTCAGTAATGGGTGTTGCCGTCGGGTTAGAAACCACAACCACCGTTTCCAA
>JAPLCS010000407.1 GCA_026392145.1 Fimbriimonadales bacterium
AATGGAGAGTTTGAGTTCGGACAAATTTGGAAGTCATCAGCATCATCAATGATTGAAATTGCACCACCAGCTATCGGAACCGAAAATAGCTTGAAATTCTGGTCGATTGCTCTGAGACCTGAGAACAGAACTTTATCTCCCGATGGCGAAAACTGTATATCACCAATTGAGTCAAAAACTGTTGTAGTGAGCAGTATCGCACCGGTTGTGGAGAGCGTTGAGTTGCCTAGATAAAGTCGAACGGTTGCAGTTGCGCCTGACATTGTTATCTTTGCAAAGGCAAAGCTGTTGTTTGTATTTGGATTTTTTGCTACGGCCGCTATAGATGCGTTGTCAAAAGTTGCGAGAACTGTTTCTCCGGTTCCATCGGCCTTAATTGATTTAAGCTTTGATGGACTTTCGTGAGAAACAAAGAGGATGGCATTTTGCGGCAGAAATCCTGCAGTGCTTCCAGTTGAGGAAGTTGTCGTACCAGAAGTCGTGGTTCCAGTAGTGCTTGTTGTGGTAGCAGTTGAACCTGTTGTAGAAGTTGTAGAACCAGTTGTCGTGCCTGTGGTCGTTCCAGAAGTTGAAGTACCCGTTGTGGATGTACTCGAAGTTGTTGATCCAGTAGTGGAAGTTGCGGTGCCTGATGTCGACGAACCTGAAGATGAAGTTCCCGTGGTACTAGTTCCACCGGGGCTTGCACCACCTCCTCCACAGCCGATGATAATTGCAAAGAAGACAATCGTCAGTATTCCCAGTGTAGTGTGGTTTGGTCGTTTCATGTTATGATGCACCCGATTGTTAGCAACTTGAATATTGTGGCAGTTCTAGGTCTTGCCGTTCCTAGTTAGACTTACTAATTTCAACGTAAAGTTCCGGTCTTCTGGCATCAAATACCGTTATTTCGTATTCCCCACGCTTTGTAACAATTCTCTTGTTTCTGCTCTCTTCAAAATCAATTTCAGCAATGAGAACTTTTGAAGTGTCCTGAGCTTCATCCAACACAACACCCATTGGATTTATAATTTTGCTTCTACCTATAAATTTGAAGCCGTTTTCATTTCCGACTCGATTACACGTAGCAATAAAAACTTTGTTTTCAAGAGCTCGAACTCGGGCCACCAGATCAGCACTCACATCTGCTCCTTCGGGCCAGTTGGTCGGTAGTGCAATGAGATCGGCTCCTTGCAATGCAAGCTCTCTTACAGTCTCAGGGAATCTGAGATCAAAGCAAATGAGTATTCCAATAATTCCAATTCTTGTATGAAAAACCGGAAGCGATTCACCCTTTTTGACAAATTTATCAAATCCCAATTCAGGTAAGTGCGTTTTTTCGTAAAATCTTGGAACCTGACCTGGCTCAAACAGTACAGCTGTATTGAGGAGCTGTTCATTGCTGAATTCCGCAAAGCCGACCACGCAAAGAACATTCAATCTATCTGTTTCAGCTTGAATTGTTTTTAGACAAGTATGAGTTCTTGGAATAGCGATTTCTCTTGCTGCTTCGACTGATGAAACGCAGTAGCCAGTTAGATAGCACTCAGGAAAAATGACTAACTCTACTCCAGCAGAGCTCAACTCACTCAATTGCGCAATCAGTCGCGAAGTATTGGCTTCTGGGTTACCAAAATCAACGTCTGATTGAACACAGGCAATTTTTGGCATGAATTTTCAAACACTTTGGACTGCAAGCACATTCACAAGAGTGAAGAACAATGTTTCATTATCTTTCTTCAACTTGAGGAAACTGCTGTCAACTGATTCAAGAATGCCTCTGTGCTGGACGACATTTGACCCTGATTCAACATGCACAACGACTTTTTTCCCTACAAGTTCCTGAATAATCATGACAACTGTATTATCCCGCCTTTCCTTATAAATTGCGTAAGTTTGTCTAGTTTCGGTAAAGTGCCATGATGCAACGCAAACTTCAATGGCTTGTTCTTCTGAGTGCAGTTCCTTTAACTTTCGGTTTTGCTCAATTTAAGCCTGGTCTCACACCAGTAGCAAAGGAGTTGAAGGATGGATTCAACTCGATAAAACCAGACGATGGAAGAAAAATTCTTGCATATCTTGCCGGACCAGAGTGTGAGGGGCGGGGAACGGGAGAGCCAGGATATCAAAAGGCAACTGAATACGTTGCAATGCAATTCAAAAAAGCCGGACTTAAGTCTGTGATGCCAGATGGTAGTTTTTTCCAATTCAATGATTTCTGGAGAGTTGGAGTGGATACCAAGTCATTAGCCATTTCAAGCGATACCTACAAAGTCCCAACTAAAGAGATTGGCGTCAGCATTACAGGAAATGTAGACGTAAGTGGCGAAGTGGTAGTTGTCTATTTGTCAGGAAAGGCAGCAGCATTGGGTGATGACATGAAGTCGCAAATAGAAGGCAAGGTTGTCTTTCTGCGAAATGATTCAACTACGAGGGGAATTGAGAGAAGCATAACCGCTCTTGGACCCAAAGCAGTCGTGTCAATCACAAGCAACCTACCTGTTCCTGGCTTCCAAGGTAGGGCATCTGACCCAGGCACGGCGAATGCGAGGGCTGGACGGCTCGCGCTACGTCCCGAAGAGGCTGTTAAGTTGATTCCTAACGGTACCGATTTGATTACAAATCCTGGGAAGGATTCTGTAAAAGTTTCTACTAGCGGTGTTTCAGTTACTTTAAGATGCACCCAAATTGTTGAGAAGATTAAAGTTGCCAACGTTGTGGCAAAGCTTGAAGGTAGCGATCCTTTACTTAGAGAGGAGTACGTTGGAGTTGGTGCGCACCTAGATCATTTGGGACGTCGGGGAGACGTGATTTATTATGGTGCTGACGATGATGGTTCCGGAAGTACAGGATTGATTCAACTTGCCCATGCACTTTCAAAGAATCCGATAAAGCCCAAGCGATCTGTTTTGTTCATGGCTTTTTATGGTGAAGAAATGGGCCTTCTCGGTTCAAGATTCTTATCAGACAATTCCCCTGTGCCTTTGGACAAAATGATTGCGGAACTTCAGATGGATATGGTTGGTCGTGATTCTGATGGAGCTCAGAACGGTGATCCAAACAGGATGGATAAAGCGAGTGAAAATACAGATACGATCAGGCTCGTTGGATCAAAGCGAATTTCCACCCGGCTAGACGACATTATTCAGGAAATGAATGGATCTATTGGATTTAGATTCAAATATGATGCCGAAGACGTGTACACCAGAAGCGATCATTACAACTTTGCTAGGAAGGGAATTCCAATCGCTTTCTTCTTTTCGGGCTTCCATGCTGACTATCATCAGCCGACCGATACAATTGAAAAGATCAACTACGATAAGATTGCTAGTACAGCAAAACTTGCTTATTTGACGATTCACAAGTTGGGTCAAGAAGCGGGGCCTTTACCTAAGATTCAAAAATCAGGTGGCAACTAGGGGATCTGTTGAAACAAGCTTAGTGCCTTTCAATCACTAATAAGAGGAGAAGGGAAGAAAAAGGGTGCCAATCGCTGGTACCCTCTTTCTCTTACTATGGTTCACGATGTTTTGATTATCGGTTCTGGTCCAGCTGGATATACCGCTGCTCTCTATGCTGCTCGAGCAGACCTAAAGCCACTTGTACTCGCCGGTTCCCAACCAGGTGGACAACTTACAATTACAACTGATGTTGAAAACTATCCAGGCTTTCCTGATGGAATCATGGGACCTGAAATGATGGAACTGTTCAGAAAGCAGGCAGAAAGATTTGGCGCCGAGGTCCGTTATGAACATGTCAGCAAAGTTGATTTTTCTCAACGTCCATTCAAGGTTTGGGTGGAGGAGACAGAATATCAAGCAAAGGCTGTGATTGTTTCTACAGGTGCTAGTGCAAAGTGGCTTGGTTTAGAATCTGAAGTAACATTCGGTGGTCATGGTGTATCTGCCTGTGCCACATGCGACGGATTCTTTTTTAGAGGCAAAGTGGTTGCAGTTGTAGGTGGTGGTGATACAGCGATGGAAGAGGCTCACTACCTAACAAAACATGCTTCGAAGGTCTACCTGATACACCGACGTGACGAATTCAGAGCTTCAAAAATTATGCAGGAGAGAGTTCTTGCTCACGAAAAGATTGAAGTAATTTACAACACGGTTATCGAGGAGATTGTCGGTGACTATGAGCCGTTCAAAAAAACAACTGGTCTCAAGTTGAAAAATATTGTTACGGGAGATCAATCTCTTCTTCCATTGGATGGAGTTTTTATTGCAATAGGCCATAAACCAAACTCTGACTTATTCAAAGGCGTGCTTAGTATGGATGATGTTGGCTACATGAAGGTTAATGCTGGGTCAACTGCAACTAACATTCCGGGAGTTTTTGCCGCAGGAGATGTAGCCGATTCAGTCTACAGACAGGCCGTTACTGCAGCTGGCTCTGGATGCATGGCTGCGATCGATGCCGAGCGCTGGCTAACTGAGCAAGATCACTGATAATCAATCTAAAATCTTGTGTCGGGACCCATTTGTAAAAGTACAGGGAGTGTCGGTGTTTGTCGGCTGCTACCGCCAGTGGTAGCAGTCCCACCCCTCTTCATCTTATAAAAGATTTGCCATCCAAAATCGGTTATCGGTAACGAGTTTGAGCACAGGTCTTCAAAAGCCTGAATCATGCCATCAGCAAAAATTCCTCTTTGCTTTCCTTGCTTAGTTATCGTGAAGATTTCCTCGCCTTCAAAAGTTGACTGCATTTGCGAAACCGCTCCGCTTTTAGGCTCTTGTGCTCCGAATGCTTTTCCAGACACTTTCATCCTCGAAACCTGATAGAAGGCAAAAATCTTGATTCCTTTTTCGATGAATGGTTCGTAAATTGTCAACTTCTTGACCATGGAACTCGTGTCAGTGAGTAACTCAGTTTCGACTCCGGCAATCCAGTCAGTTCCGTCAATTTGAGTCGCTGCTCCTGTGTAGAAAAGGAAAAGTGTGCTGTCTTGTGGCATTTTTGCCGCTAGTTTTTTTGCCGCTGATTCCATTTG
>JAPLCS010000289.1 GCA_026392145.1 Fimbriimonadales bacterium
GTACTGGGCCAAAAATTTCCTCGCACATAGTCCGATACTTCGGATCAGTAACCTCAATCACAGTCGGCTCCACAAAATAGCCTTTCGACTTATCGTAACCACCGCCAGCAATGAAAGTCTGGCCATCTCGCTTCGCTTGGTCAATATAAGCAGCAATGCTGTCAAAGCTCTTTTCATCAATAACCGCATTCACAAAATTGCTGAAGTCATCCACCGGTCCAACTTTGATTTCCGCAAGCATGCGAACGACTTCTGCTTTCACCGCCTCAGCAATATTTGAAGGAATGTAGCATCGGCTGGCCGCAGAGCACTTTTGTCCCTGGTACTCAAATGCACCTCGAACAAGTGCAGTTGCGACGGCTACCGGGTCAGCTGACCGATGCGCAATGACAAAATCTTTACCACCCGTCTCACCAACAATCCTCGGATATGTTCGATAGTTGCTCATGTTGGCACCAATCGTCTTCCACATATTGTTGAAAACACCCGTTGATCCCGTAAAGTGCACTCCAGCAAAATCGCGATGGTTAAAGCAAACGTCACCAACAGTTGGGCCGTCCACGTACACCAAGTTGATAACCCCATCAGGAAGCCCCGCTTCCTTGAGCACCTTCATGATCATCTGAGCACTATAAACCTGAGTATTCGCTGGCTTCCAGACCACCACATTTCCGCACATAGCGGCTGAAGTCGGCAAGTTGCCCGCAATCGCCGTGAAATTGAAAGGGGTGACAGCCAAGACAAAACCTTCCAGAGGTCGAAATTCTAAACGGTTATGCACCCCAGGACCACTTATGGGTTGCTCAGCATAAATCTCGCTCAAGTAGTGAACATTAAATCGAAGGAAGTCAATAATCTCACAAGCGCTGTCAATCTCCGCTTGAAAAGCGTTTTTGCTCTGTCCCAGCATCGTCGTGCCGTTCATGTAAGGTCGATACTTTGTGGCAATCAGGTCAGCCGCTCGTAAAAAGATATTGGCGCGGTTCTCCCAACTCAAATTCGACCAGGCCTCTCTCGCTCCCAATGCAGCTTCTATCGCCGTTTCTACATGAGTTCGGTCCCCAGCATGAAAGTGTCCAAGCAAATGTGCCCGCTCATGTGGAGGTCGCATTTCCACGGTCTTTCCCGTTCGAACTTCTTTCCCACCGATATACATCGGCACATCAATAACCTCTGACTTCAACTCAGCAAGAACCTCCTTCAGTCGCGCTCGCTCAGGACTGCCAGGGGCGTAACTGTAAATGGGTTCGTTAGCTGGCAGGGGATAGTGGAAGTCACCGAAATTCATACCAATAGTTTACCGGTTCACTAGGTCAGCTTCTGACGAGAGGAACCAAGTAGCCACACACGGCAGATCAGGGCTCAGAAAATTCACGACGATTTTCCAAGGCAGTCGGACTGAGCCACCCCTTATAATTCATAAACATGACCGCCTGAAAAGCACATTGAAGTATCAAACTCGCAAGTAAAAATGTATAAGAAACAATCAACAATCTTAAACCTATCTTTCGAGCAAACATGTTCTGCCGTACATGTGATCGATAAAACTTGCTCGCTCTTTCACTTCTCATCCACTTCATCGGCATCAACTGAGCTCGACGCATGCCAGGTTTCCGCATAAGTTGCAGAATCCAAAACCACGTTAAACGAGCAAGCCAATGAGCGAGAGCGGACATAAAAACTGAGGACTTAGCGCATTGCTAGAATTTGCCTAACGCAACTCTAAAGCAGCCTGAAACCCAAAACCTTAAACCAGAATGCTAGATTCAAGAACTGTATAATGCAGATTCTAGAACACTTATTCTAGAACACGCCAAAAATTTAGGATCAAGAATCAGCCCAAAAACCATTAAAAGCTGTAAACCCTGCCAACACTAACACCTCAATGGATCGCGCAATTTTTCACTGGATCAATTCTTGGCCCTCAAGCCTGGCAGAACCCATGCGGTTCTTCAGCGAGGCATTGAACTACGGTTGGATGAAACTCATCCTTGCAATCGTGCTCATCGCAATGATTGCCGCTGGAAAAGACACAAGAAAAGCAGCACTCACATCTCTCATTGCCTTTCCAATTGCCAACGGTCTTACCGACCTATTCAAGAAATTTCTTCCCCTCCCCCGTCCATGCAATGACCCCACGCTCACCGAGATAGTAGTCAGAATTGGAAAGTCAGATTCAGCAGGAACAGCGAGCGCCCACTCGGCGAATATGCTCGCCGTAGCAATTTGTATGCTCATCGGTCTTCGATGGGGCGGAATACCTTGGCTCATTCTTGCCATCCTTGTGAGCGTCAGCAGAATATATAACGGAGTGCACTACCCTTACCAAGTGCTTCTCGGCTGGATATGTGGTTCTTTCGCCGCTGTTCTCGTTCAAACAATTTGGAACCTAGCATCCTCAAAATACGAACAAAAGAAAGCAACGCAAAATGGCAAGTCAGAATAACACTCGCAAGAACATCAATGCCCAAAAAGCATTCTGGATTGCTGTAGCTGCCTCAATCTGCCTACCCTTCATCCCGTACCTTCGACTGCTACTGTTGCCTTTCGACTTCTTAAACACTCATTTCCACGAAATGTTTCACGCAATCGCTGCCATCGGAACCGGTGGACAAGTGGGGTCAATAAGAGTGTTCTCCAATGCGGAAGGAGTAACCCAAACGGCTGGAGGAATTGGACCAGTCATTTCCATGGCAGGGTATCTGGGCGCATCATTGCTAGGAGCTTTCATTGTTCGCACCTCTCACAATCAATCAAACTCCCGGAATTGGCTAAAAGCGTTGGGCATTGTGCTGTGTATTGCTCAAGTTATATGGGTACGAGGAGATGCCGTAGGCTGGATGTTCGGCTTACTGTGGGGCGCAATTCTCTTGATTTCCAGTGCAAAGCTAAACTCCCAATGGGTCCTGCTGGCGGCT
This sequence comes from Fimbriimonadales bacterium, assembly GCA_026392145.1. Taxonomy (GTDB): domain Bacteria; phylum Armatimonadota; class Fimbriimonadia; order Fimbriimonadales; family Fimbriimonadaceae; genus Fimbriimonas. Next base: position 2,919 of record JAPLCS010000289.1, read on the forward strand.
CAATTCGTGGGAATTCAACAATGCCTAAACTCCTTAAAATCCTTGAGAGAC
>JAPLCS010000332.1 GCA_026392145.1 Fimbriimonadales bacterium
CACTGATCAACCGATGGGGCTGCCATCAAAGTCACACGACCCCCTAAGCTAAGTTCACTCACCAATTGTGTGGCTTTGTTTTCAGTGCGGTTCCAAAGTTCAACTTCCCAGCCACCTTGCACCAGCGCATAAACGACCGCCCGAGCGCTTCCACCTGCCCCTAACACTTTGGCTCGCAATCTTGACCGATCATTCAGCGGTGCAAACTCAAAACCTTTCAAACTCGCCATAAAACCGGGTGCGTCTGTGTTCCATCCAAAACGATCTGACACCCGAATGGTATTGACTACCCCTAAATCATGGGCGAACTCACTATGACTCTGACACCATTCGAAAGCTGCAGTCTTATGCGGAATCGTCACGTTGATTCCTTCAAACCCAAGGGCAACAAGATGGTGCATCGCCTCTTGGAATGACTCCGGCTCCACTTCAATTGCCACGTAGCACTTGTTGATTCCGAGTGCCTGGAGCGCCGCATTTTGCATCATGGGAGACAAACTATGCGTGATAGGGAAACCAATCACTGCGAACTCGGCAGGCGGTACTTGCTTCCAATGAAAACACTGACTCATTTTGCTTTGAACGCGAAGTTTCGCTGGCCAAAGAAGTTCCAAACCGCAGCACACCCTGCCCCTATTGCCGTGGCAATGAACGCACTCATCTCTGGATGTCCAGGTAGCAAATGGAAGAACAACGTTCCAATCACACTGTTGATCGCGAGCCCGATGTATGCGACCATGTAAACCTTGGCCGCCTGTTTGCCAGCATCGGCTTTATCGGAAATCCTGAACGTGAAAGCTCGGTTGAGCAAGAACGAGTTGAATGTTGCGATGAAGCTTGCGACCACTGCGGATATAAAGAACGCAACCGAATCGGTTTTTATTCCGGCAGGAATAGTAATCACAGATGCAACCGAGGTTGCCATCCTCATCCCCAACGATTCCCCATCAACTTTCACCCAGAAAAGCAAGGACATACGAATCAGATAATCAATCGTAAACGAGATCGCTCCAACAAACAAAAACTTTATAAATTGGCGAACAATTTTTCGTTCCCAGAGCGGGAGTTTAGCGGCATCAACAGCAGAAGCTGAGTCGTCAACCGAGCTGTTATCGGTCACCAAAGATCGATACAGAATGCTGGTCACCACTTTCTCAATGACACGGTTAATCTTCGTTCCCGCAAACTCGGGCCCCACCATCTTCTGTACCCAAATGGCGTCAATTCCAGAACGGTTTGCACCCAGAACGTCGGTCATGATTTGGTCACCTATCATCACCGCCTCGTCGGGTCTGGCACCAAAGTCAGTTAATGCCAAACTGTACATATGTGGGCTAGGTTTGAACTTACCTTGATACGTTTTGATGCCCAAAATCTTGGAAATACGAGCGAGTCGCTCCAGCCGCCGAGTGTTGCTAAGAATACAAAGGCTGAAGCCCATGGTCTTCGCCTTCTCAAGCCACTCCAAAACGGCTGGCGAAAAATTTTCCTGCTTCCACTCCACCAAGGTGTGATCAACGTCAAGCATGATGAGTTTCTTGCCTTCGGATGCTAACCATTCAAGTGAAATTTCTGTAAGCGAACCCACAGCATGAGCAGGACAGAACGGACGCAGAATTCCCGTCTTATCTCGTTCAAAGGTCCCTTTACGAAAGCTCATTTTGTTTTTGCCGCCTTCAGTGCGTCCCGCTTTCGCACATTCTTCATGTGCTCAGGATAGGTCGCTGAAAAGAGTGTGACACCATCGGGCATCGTGATGTAATACACAAAATTGTGCTTGGTAGGATTCAACGCTGCTTCGATGCTCGGTTTCGTCGGTGAGCAGATAGGTCCTGGCGGAAGCCCCGTATACAAATAGGTGTTGTATGGCGACTTGACCGTTGAGTAGTCCTTGTAATAGAGGGGACGCCACTTTTGCATGGCATAGTTAATCGTTGCATCAATTTGCAATTTCATCCCCGCTTTCAAGCGATTCTCAATTACTCCTGCAATCATCTTACGCTCGTTAAAGTCACTCGCTTCTAGTTCGAGTAGCGAGGCGATAGTAATGACTCTCTTGAGGTTTGTTTTTGTCAGACCCAATTTGTCTGTTTTGGCAAAGAAATTCATCAACTGCCGCTTGATAATAAATTCAGCTTTGGTGCCCTCTGGGAAGTTATAGGTATCGGGATAAAGCAGCCCTTCAAGAGTTTTACCGGCGGGGACGAGTCCTTGTAAATCATATTTTTCAGGGTGACTCGCCGCTTCTATGTACTCTTTGGCGGGAATCACTCGTCTGTCTTCAAGACCACGAGCAATCCTTGCTATCCATCGCCCTTCTGGGACATAAACCATGCGGCGATTCGGCTTACCCATGGTTCGCAGAACCTCGGTGATGGACATTCCCGGTCGGAAGTCATAGGAACCAGGTTGCACGGTTCGCTTCATATTGGTGAGCGTAGCGAACAGTTTCACCGCATTCGCATCCCGAACAATTCCCGAGGCTTCCAGTCTCTGAACCGCCACATTGAAAGCGGTCGAATTCTCAAATTGAAGCGTTATTTTGCTACCCTCCGGCATCGGATTGAAGCGGGTTTTTACATACCATCCGCCCGCCAAGATCACAAAGCAAACGATTCCCTTTAGTTTGCGAGAGAGTGAACGTGTAAATTTAGGCAACTAGCTTTGCCCCCCACTCGCATCCTTGATTACACGAAAGAACCGCTCCAAAATCTGGCAGGCAGCTTCGCTGTCAATATGCTTCCTCCGCGTAGCTGCTGTCCAATCGTGGTCACGTAAATGTGCGGTCGCATTGACGGAGGTAAATGCCTCATCCACATAATGAACGGGGCATCCCAATTTGGCAATCTCCTCCCCTAATTTGCGACAAACCTTTGACATTTTGGTATCTTCGCCTTCCGAACCAAGCGGCAATCCAACGACCACTGCGGTGGCCATTTCCTTACTGTAAATGTCTTTTATCTGGCCCGCATCAACGCGCAA
>JAPLCS010000041.1 GCA_026392145.1 Fimbriimonadales bacterium
AACGTGGTGATTTTTAAGTTTGGCGCCCTAACTTTGCGTTGATCTTGGCCATTGCTCGATCAAGGTATTCGGTTTCTGCCATGTTAAGTTTTCTTGTAATTAGGTAGTACGCCCATACGGATGCGAGTCCTCCAATTACTGTTGCCAAAATTGTTGGAAGCTTGTGATTTTGAATCGAGGAAGCAATTGGTGTCCAGGCAATTAGGCCTGCAACTGCGACCACACCAATCGAGCCTATGACACATTTGCCTATGGTTACCCCAATGGCTTTAATATCTATTCCACCGATACGAGGGCTGACAACCAATGCCATTACGATTACCATGACAATGGGAGCGATTGATCCTGCAAATGGTAGAGCAAGGTAACCCAAAGACGTGGCTTTGAGAAAGTGCACCATCGTTATGAAGACAAAAGTGGTAATCGTACCGATGACTATTGGTGTAACCGTGTCTTGGATACTAAAGAACGCTCGCATGAGGATTGGATGTAGGCACCAAGCCCAGATACCTATACAAAAGAACTGGAGCACTACTGCTGTTTGATGGGTTGCCTCCGCCGTAAACTTGCCATGTTGGTAAAGCATGGCACAGATTTGCGGAGCAAGAACTGCCATCAGAACGGAGGCAGGAATGCTCAAGTACACCACCGTCCTCAGCGTTTTAGATAATTGAGCACTGAACAAGTCCATTTTCTTTTCAGCGTAGAATTGGCTTAATGCCGGGAACACGGCAATTGCCATCGACTGACCGAAAATACCCAGAGGTGCTTGCATCAGCTTGTTTCCATAGTCTAGAACAGTGTTGGTTCCTGCAGGGAAATAGCTTCCGTAAAATCGCATGATCATAGCGAAAACTCCTGGTAGTGATAGCCCCAGAACTACCGGAAGCATGAGTCTGAACACTTTTCTCGTGCCTTCATGCTCAATGCTCAATGTTGGTTTGAATTCAAACCCCATTTTCCGAATCACTAGAAATGGGACAATGAGGTTACCGACGATTGCTCCGGTTGTGGCACCGATGCACATTCCTACCACTCCTGGCTGGACAAAGTGTGAAATCACTACCGCGCCGAGAATTATGCCAATGTTATAGATGTTTGGACCTAGCCCTGGAATTGAAAAGACCTTGCGGGTGTAAAGAGTTCCCATCATGATGCCTCCAATAAAAAAGGCGTATTGTGCGGGTAGCAGAATTCTGCTCATCCTGACAATTTCATGAAACGACTGGGAACTCACCTTACCGGGAGATAACTGAGCGGTGATTGGCTCTGCAAAAACGAAGCTGATGCCTATGAATGCAAGAATAATCACGCTCATGATGGAAAGCACGGAGCTGAAGACTTTCCATGCATCTTGCTTTCGATCTGTGTGCCAGTATTCGCTGAAAACGGGAATAAAGGCTGAGCTTAAGGCTCCACCACTAATAAGAAAAAAGAGTAGATCTGGAACTTGAAACGCGAGGGCGTAGGCGTCAGTGAACTCACTTGTACCGAACATCCCTGAAATGATTGAATCGCGGGCGATCCCCAATACACGGGAAAGCAAAAGTGATGCAACCATGATGCCACCAGCCTTTGCAACCCCTTTGGCAACTTGGTGTTGCTCTTCGTGTTGGGGACTGAGATCGGGTGGCAATTCTGACATTGGTTAACCTGGAGTATACGTTAATCCACTTGTTTGGTTCGGAAGTCGCGTTGGACTGATCGAACAAAGGATTAATCTGCAGCTACTGAATTGGAATTGAGTTTGCTGTGGTCTCGCTTTTTGATGAGAATTCCTAAGATAGGAACGGCAAAAACGGTAGTCAAAATTGACATTCCGACGAGGAGGGAGTAAACGCCTTTGGTGATGACTCCTAGACCTTGAGCAAGACTGGCGACAATGACACCCACCTCGCCTCTTGGAACCATTGCAACACCGACGATCGAACTATCTTCTTTGCAGCCAAGGTAGCCACCAAGGAACTTTCCTACGATTGCAAGTAGTGTCATCAGACCAAGAATGCCTATGGTTGATGGATTGGAAAACGCTTCGAGGTCGATACTCATTCCCGTAACGATAAAGAAGAACGGAACGATAAATTCGTTTAAGTCAATCACCTTTTCTTGAATCCAGTGTTGATATTCAGTCTCCGCTAGAATCATTCCAACGACAAAGGCACCAATGATTGCTGCAAGTCCAAAATACGTCGCAAAGGCTGCGAATGTAAGACACAAGAGAATTGAAAGTGACCACGGTGAAAGTGGATTTTTGGGTTTATCTAGCAATCGCTCATTTTTCTTTGCGAAACCTCTACCCAGTGTCAGGCAAACGATTAGAAATCCGATTGACTGAGCTAATAGCCATACAAGCGAGAGTGCAGAAATTCCCTTTCCACTCGCTGTGGCAGAAACCACAGAAAGTACCAGCATCGCTAAAATGTCGTCAATCACTGCGGCTCCCAGGACAACCTGACTGAATCTTTCATTGAGTACACCCAGCTCTTGGAGCACTTTGGCAGTGATGCCTGCACTGGTTGCTATGAATGCTGAAGCCACAAAAAGCGACTGTACTGATCCTTGACCCCAAAGAAGGGAGAAACCATAGCCAAGAATGAAGGGTATCAGGACTCCTAACAGGGCGACTTTGAAGGCATCTTTGCCTACTTTTCCGATTTGGGCAAAAGGAGTTTCGAGTCCTACTAAGAAGAGCAGAAATGTTGCCCCTAGTTCCCCGAGAAGTTTGAGGAATTCTACGGAGCTTTCTGAAACCAATCCGCCAACGAGTCTGCCCACTGCAATTCCAGCAAAGATTTGACCTACCACGGCGGGAAGCTTGAGGCGCATAGATACTTCCCCACCTATCAGAGCAGCTCCAAATGCGATGGTTAGTGAGACTAAAGCTTCGGCTGAGTGGGACATAAATTACCTATTCGCACTATTACGGACGTTTTTTCCCTACGATTTTTCTCAAAGTTTAACCAGGGAAACGAAAAGATTTGAGGACTAGTTTTTTAATTGGGAGCTGTTCTCACCGCCGTCCAACGTACAGGGTCATAAAGCCAAGCAGATGTTTTTTTATCGTATGTCCAAACGAGAACGTACTTGTCCACCGATGTTACGTAAGCATTTTTTTGGTGGGTGACAATGCTTCCTGTTTTTAGGTTTTTGATAATGGTGCTGGTGGGTGTGCGGACCACAAGAATGGGACTTCCATCTCTCAACTCGACGGACTTGCTTCTTGATTCGTATAGATTTTTGCGAACTCCGGAGAGAAGATCAATCTGACCAACAATGTAGGTCCCGTAGCTGGTTTTTTCGATGAAGTAGCCACCTCTGTAGTAGGAAACTAATCCGGAACCCATGGGTGAAAATTCAAAATCTCCAGACTCATCGATGTATGACGAAACACCCCACGCCTCTCCATCATTCGCTACGATAGACACCTGATCGTTGATGATGAACATTTTTTCATCGATCGGTTTGAAAGCACTTGTGAATCCCTTGAAACGGCCCAAGAACTTGGCTTTTGGTTTCTCTTGATCTAGGTCCACTTCGATGAGGGCTTCAAGCCAGGTTTCCCCACCTGTGTCAGTCCAGCGAGGTAGGAAGTAACACTTGGAACCAATTTTTACCGATCCGCTCAAACCATCTGCGTTTCGGTTTCTTTTCTTTTGGTCAAATAGTTCTAAATTGTTTTTTATTTGGTCTCTGGTGAATGCTCTTGGAGAAACCGCAATGTCTCCCAATTTAGTCGAGTTGGAAGTTTTTCCACTCCTGATGGTTAATCCTCGGTAATCCCAAACTGCCCAGTTTTCATCTTTTCGAAAAGCTACGGCAGTTTCTGCCGGTTCATCGTTGGGGTCGCTGTCAACTGGGAACGAAGTTTCCTTGCTTCCTATGGTGACAATTATCTTCTTGTTTTCGATATCAAGAGACAAATTGGAACTACTTTGCGTCTGAATAGCTACGCGATGGTTGGGCTCAGCAGCAACGGCTGGGGATTCTGTTATCTCTGGGGTAGCGTTAGCAAAGTGTTGGAAAGAAGTGTATGCGCCAGTTGCAGATGCCATATCATGCGAGCTGAAGCCTTTCCCAAATGGAGAAAGTACAAGCACGAGCGACAAAGTAGTTAGCATTAAGGGTTCTCAGATATGAAGTGTAAGGACTGCGTTCGATTTGACGGCGAAAACAATCGATGTAAGGACCATAAAATAAATCCTCTCAATTGGGAGACGTCTGTGACCGTCGCTCAGATTCAAGGAATTCGTTCAATTTGCGTATTCAATGTCTACCGAGAGCGGTTGATTGAGACGATTATTTCTCCCAAATCACGACCGTAAATATACCTGCTAAATCAGTCCTGCAATAGCTTCGGATATTGCATTTAGACATGCTCGCGCCTTGTTTTGAACTTCGACATATTCGTACGTTGGGTCTGAGTCAAACACCACGCCGCAACCAGCTTGGACATATGCATTGTTTCCCTTTTTCAAAATCGTTCTCAGAGTGATACAGGTGTCCATGTTGCCATCGAATCCGATAAATCCAACTGTACCGGCATAGGTGCCCCGGCGGGTGGGCTCTAATTCGTCAATAATTTGCATTGCCCTGACCTTCGGAGCTCCTGAAACCGTTCCTGCCGGCACTGTAGCTCGAAGCAAATCAAACGCATCGTATTCTTTTCGTAATTGCCCTGATACGTCACTGACGATGTGCATCACATGACTGTACTTTTCAATAATCATGAGCTCGTTAACGGTAACCGTTCCCCAATCGCTTACTCGACCGAGGTCGTTGCGACCGAGATCCACAAGCATGATGTGCTCTGCGATTTCTTTTTGATCATCTAGCAAAGCTGCGGCTAATTGGTTGTCGTCTTGTTCCGTTTTTCCACGCCATCTTGTACCTGCGATTGGGCGAACTCTTGCTTTTCGATCGTGAAGGCTGACCATTAACTCAGGAGATGCACCAATTAGTTCAAAATCACCGAATTGAAGAAGGAACATGTAGGGCGAAGGGTTAATGCTCCTTAAGGCTCGATAGATTGTCAATGGGTCGTTGACACCTTCAATGTTGAAGCGAAGTGATGGGACCATTTGCACTCCATCTCCAGCGGCAATGTACTTTTTGATTGTCGTTACAGCATCCTCAAATTGCTCTTGAGTTTGATTTGTAGTTATCTTTACAGGGGGAAGTTGATTTCTTGGGAGCAGTGGTAGTGGTTCTGAAAGCCTCTGAACTACCCACTCGATTTCATTGCATACTCGGTTGTAATCAGATTCGGTGCCGTCGGCAATTGCAATAAATCGTATGAGATTTTTTACATGGTCAAAAACAACTACCACGTCAGTGATCATCATTGCTAAGTCATCCACTTGCAAGTCATCCACACATGTGTTTGGCAACTTCTCAAAGTAGCGAACAATATCGTAAGCCATGAGTCCAACCGCCCCACCAAAGAAATGCTTTGCACCTGGAAGAGGCATTGGGTCTAGACATTCGAGTTCGTGTGCAAGAGTATGAAGTGGATCCTTTCCCTTTTCTACGGGTAGCTGTTTAATCTCACCATTGCATTCAATGCTGATTGACGAATTCTT
>JAPLCS010000372.1 GCA_026392145.1 Fimbriimonadales bacterium
AGAGTTGCTCAGAAAGAGGCTGCTGAAACTGCAAAGATTGTCAACGATCCAGTTCGGGATGTCTCTACTTCTTCAGTTGAAGTGAAGAACGTTTCTGAGTTCCTTGAAGTCAATGGCGAAATTGCGACCTCAACAGATTCTCAGGTCAGTGCCACGACAGGTGGAAAGATTGTTTCTGTTTTCGTACGAGAGGGTGACCTCGTAAGTGCCGGGCAGATTGTTGCTCAGCTAGATACAGAAAATCTTCAGCAACAGGCGGCTCAGGCTCGTGCAAGTTTAGCTTCTGCTAGGGCACAGTACTCCCAAGCATCGAGCAATGCCCAACTCGCTCCGGGCAGAACTTCAGCGGCGGTGAAGCAAGCTGAAGCGGCTTTGCGTTCGGCGAAGTCTCAGCTTCAAAAAGCGCTCAATGGGGCAAGAGATGAAGATCGCGACCAAGCAAACAATAATTTGCGAGCCGCGAAGAGCAATTTGGATACCTCTAAAAAGCAACTTGATCGAGTAAAAACTTTGGTCAAAGAAGGTGCGCTTCCGGAGTCTCAATTGGATACGGCTAAAAATGCTTATGAGGCTGCACTCGCTCAGTATGAAAATGCTTTGGTTGCAGTATCGGTAACTAAGAACGCGAGTCGCCCAGAAGATATTGAGAGCGCAAAGGAGAATGTTCGACAAGCTGAACAAGCCTTGGAGTCTGCTAAAACCACGAAGAATCTAGATGTGATTTTGAAGGACCAGGTTGAGGCGGCTAAGGCTCAGATTAAGTCTGCTGAAGCTCAAGTGCAAGTAGCCGAGAAGAATCTCAGGGAGTCCGCAGTTCGAGCACCTTTTGCTGGTCGAATCTACGGAAGACCATTGCAGGCAGGTTCAGTGATTGCTCCTGGGACACCGGTTGCGAGAATTGTGAGCGGTAATGGAATCTATTTTGAGGGGCAACTACCCTCTGACAAGTTGGGATCCATTGGTGTTGGTACCCAAGTGAGTATAAAAGTTGACTCGCTTGGCGATCGAGCTTTTTCTGGCAAAATTGCCGCCGTCAGTCCGCAGGGTGAAAGCATTGGTCGGATGTTTAATATCCGCGTGCTTTTTGATGAGGTCTCAGATGCTCTGCGACCTGGAATGTTTGCTCGTGGTTCAGTAACGGTGCGAGAGGTCAAGGGAGCGAGTATGATTCCACTTTCCGCAGTGATTGAGCGAGATGGTAAGAGTTTTGTCATGGTTGTGAACGGAGACAAATCAAAGCGAGTTGATGTCACCACGGGAATTCGAAGTGGCGAGATGGTTGAGGTAACTGGTCTCGCCACAGACGCCAAAGTAATCAGCCAAGGTCAGGACGCGCTGGTAGATGGATCGAAGATTCGAATTTCGACCAAGAAGGAAGGCTAAGATGAATATTACTAAAACGGCGCTCCAGCGACCGATTTTCATTTTCATCTTGATGTTCACGGCAATCCTGATTGGGACCATGTCGTACTTTGGGATGAGAAAAGAGAACAACCCCGAAGTTAACTTTGGGACCATATCTGTGAACACGGTTTATCCAGGCGCCGGTCCTGATGATGTCAATCAATTGATTACTCGAAAGATTGAAGAGGCTGTCTCTGGTGTCAGTGGTATTCGGGAAGTTCAGGGCATTTCGAATGAAGGAATCTCTGCGGTAGTCGTTACCTTGGAACTGGGGGTGAATACTGATATTGCTCTCAACGATGTTCGTACAAAGGTTGATTCGATTCTGAACAATCTTCCCAAGGATGCTCGTAAGCCAATTGTCTCAAAGTTTGATAACTCGGCTCAGCCCATTCTTTATTTGGCAGTTAGTAGCCCTTCGCTCGCCAGTCGAGAACTTCGCGACCTTATTGTTGATAAGGTTTCGGATCGATTCGCTCAGGTTCAGGGTGTGGCAAACGTTGGAATTAGTGGTGGAGATCAGCGTGAAATCCAAATTCGACTTAAGAAGGATAAGTTGCTTCAGTACAAAGTCGGGATATCGGATGTGTTGAACGCGGTTCAATCTGCGAACGCAAACGTGCCTGGTGGTAAGTTTGTCGCCGGAGGTCAAGACGTTTCTGTGCGGGTGAAAGGTGACTTCACGAGCGTTGATATGATTCGGAAGGTTATGGTTCGCGTGAGTGATCCGATGAACCAAAACGCGAAAGCAAAATTGATTCCGATTACTGAACTTGCATCGATTGAGGATTCCATTCAGGAGCGCAATCGTGTTGCACGTCTCAATGGAAACGATACGGTGGTCTTGGCAATTCAAAAGACGAAGGAGGGGAACACGGTTGAGGTTAACACCGCGATTAAAAAGCTCCTGCCTGAACTAGAGAAGACCTACCCTTTGAAGTTTACGGTTTCATTTGATGAATCTGTCACGGTGGATGAAGCGATTGCAGATGTTGTGTTTACGTTGATTCTTGGGGTGTTCTTGGTTTCAGCGATTGTGTACATTTTCTTGCACAACTTCCGAGGCACGCTCATTGTTGCGTTAGCGATTCCTACTTGTATTTTCGCGGCTTTCATCGTGATGAAAGCGGTTGGATTCACAGTCAATACTCTTTCGATGCTTGGGCTTTCATGACGCCATCGTTGTACTGGAAAATATTTTCCGGCACCTCAAAATGGGAGAAGATCCTCAAGAGGCAGCGATCAACGGACGAAATGAAATTGGACTTGCCGCACTTGCGATTACGCTGGCTGACGTCGTTGTTTTCGTTCCAATTGCGACCGCACAGGGGATTGCTGGTCAGTTCTTCAAGCCATTGGCACTCACTTATGTGTTTGCGGTTTTATTCTCACTCTTTGTATCGTTCACACTTACCCCTTTGCTCGCCGCAAGATGGTTCAAAAAGGGTGAGGATGTTGAACATGCAAAAGGTAAGTTCGCCATTGGATTTGAAAAGTGGTTCGGTAAGTTAGAGCATCGGTATCGGCGGGTACTCGAATGGTCTCTTAACCATCGGTGGTTTGTGTTTATCGCTGGTAACACGGTGCTGCTATCGGTATTCATGATTCTGGCTGGGGCGAACGCGCCGAAGCCTGGTGATGCCGCCAAGATGGGAATGCCCTTAATGATGGTGTACTTTGTTGGTGGGATTATTGCTTTTCTTTGCAATTTAATCTTTTACCGTCGAGTTACTTTGCGACCAGTTTGGGGCGCTCTGTTGTTTGCTCTCATCTTTCCTGTCGCTGCCGTTGGCGGTTGGAAGTTTGCGGACTGGAAGCAAGAGTCTGTCTTTAAGTTCTCCTTCATTCCTTCAACTGACCCCACTCAGGTTCGGGCAACGATTGAACTTCCTGTAGGTTCTAGTCTTGCTGAAACTGATCGAGTAGCGAGGATGGTTGAAAAGGAGTTCCTGAAGGTTGAGGACATCAAATTCACTCTCACCGAAGTCGGTAAGGAATCAGGCTCAAGATTGGGAGGTGATAACTCATCTACTAACTTTGCAGAAGTTTCTGGCACGCTCATTGAGCGACGTTCGACGATTGATAAACTTAAGCGAAATCCTGAAGAGTTGCGCGACCGAAAAGCTAGTAGCGTGGTGACTCAGTTGACTAAGGCTGTTGGTAAGATTCCAGGAGCCAAGGTGCGAATCGTCGGAGTTTCTAACTTTAACTTCGGGCGACCGATTCAGCTGGCTTTAATTTCCGATGATCGAGAACTTTTGACTCGCACCGCAGCTACGATTCGTGATCGGCTTGCAGCGGGTGAAATTGATGGCGTTATCAATCCAGACGTGAGTGTGAAGTCAGGAAAACCTGAGCTTCGGGTAACACCCGACCTGAGACGAGCTGCTGATGTAAATCTTGATGCTGTAAGTCTTGGGAATGCGATTCGGATTCTTTATCAAGGAAACGATGACAGCAAAATGCGGGTGAACGGCCGAGAGTATGGCATTCGGGTGATGTTGGATTATGCCGACCGAAACAAGCGGGAAACTCTTGAATCAGTTCCGATTCGTTTCTCTCAAGGCAAGCCAATCTATGTAAACCAGGTAGGTGATGTGAGTTCCAAGCCGGGACTTACGGCGATCAATCGTCGAGACCGTGCCGAGGAAATCCAGGTCACTGCTGACTTGCTACCAGGTAAGTCGAACGGGGTTGTTGGTGCTGAAGTGAAGAAGTGGATTGAGCGAGAAAAGCTTTTGCCGGAAGGAGTAAAGCTCAGAACGCTAGGTGAGGCAGATGCTCAAGCTCGAGAAGGCGTTTTCTTGGTAACGGCTCTTCTTTTAGGACTGTTCCTGGTTTATGCGGTACTTGCGTCCTTGTATAACAACTTCCTGTACCCCATGATTATTCAGCTCGCCCAGCCGCAAGCGCTCGTTGGCGCGTTGCTGGCGCTGATGATAACTGACCAGGCGTTTAGCGTCATTGGATTTATTGGTGTTGTGGCTCTCGTTGGGTTGGTAGGTAAAAATGCAATCCTGTTGGTCGACTACACGAATACTCTTCGTGAACGTGGTCGCCGACGACACGATGCGATTACTGAGGCCGGACCGATTCGTTTGCGGCCTATTGTTATGACCACGGTGGCGCTGATTCTTGGTACCTTGCCAATTGCTATGGCGTTGGGTCGGGGTTCTGAATTCCGCCAAAGCATCGGAACGATTATTTTGGGTGGAATAATTCTTTCGACCTTGCTCACGTTGGTAGTCATTCCATGCTCCTATACAATCTTTGACGACCTTTCGAATTTGATTTCGAAGTGGATGGGCAAGCCTATTCCGTTTGGTGGTGCAGAGGGTTACGGGGCTGTTGAGTCAACTGAAAAGAGTGAATCCGTTGATTTGACTGAAGCTGTGGCTACTCCTGAAGAGTTGGACAGAGTGGATGAAACAGCAAACCCTGAAAGCGATTCAACAGGGACAAGCGAGATCAACTCAGATTAGCCTAGCTACACTAACCCGCCTCTCAGTAATCAGCTAGATTGTTGATTACTGAGGGGGAAGGAATAGTTTTGAAATTAGCTCAGTGCGGAGGCAGGCAATGTATCGAATGCTTTTTGAAGATCTTCCAGAAGGTCAACGTGATCTTCAATTCCGATGCTGAATCGAAGCATGGTTGGCGGTATACCGCGCTCTAACCTTTGCTCCTCTGTCATCGTTGCATGCGACATAAGCGGTGGATAGGCAACAAGGCTTTCTACACCACCAAGCGATTCGGCAAGGAGGATGATTTTCGTACTTTCTGCCACATGTTTAGCGACTGCAACTGTTTTGAATTCCGCCGAAACCATTCCGCCGAATCCCGACATTTGTTGCTTTGCGATTTCGTGGTCTGGATGAGATGGAAGACCAGGGTAATAAACCTTGGTAACGAGAGGATTTGACTCAAGAAATTCAGCTACGATTTGTGCGTTTTTACAATGTCGCTCCATACGGCAACTTAAGGTTCGAAGTCCTCGGAGTGAGAGCCAGTTGTCGAAAGGTGACGGCGTGCAACCGTATGCCTTGTTCCACTCAAATAGCCATAGACCTAAGTCTGGGTCATTTGTAATGGTCACTCCTCCCACAACATCGCTATGCCCGGAAATGTATTTGGTGGTGGAATGAAGAACAATGTCCGCTCCCATGGAAAGCGGATTTTGAAGCGCCGGGGATGCAAATGTGTTGTCAAAGACGACAAGAAGTTCCAGTTCTTTGGCAACCTCACAGATTTTGCGGATGTCGGGAACTCGCATCGTTGGGTTAGTAGGCGCTTCGAAGATAATCATCTTTGAATTTGCCTGTTTTGCCGCACGAATGGAATCTAGGTCAAACGCATCAAAACTACTGAAGCTCACGCCTTGGCGGGGCAGATATTTTTCTGCTAACCGAAATGTTCCGCCATAGATATCGCTCGCTACTAGAAGATGATCACCTTGCTCCAGTAAAGAAAAACATGCGGCGACTGCAGCCATACCACTACTGTATAGAGTGGCTCGCAAGCCACCTTCAAGTGATGCAATGACGGCTTCAAGCATATCTCGGTTTGGGTTTGCACATCTTGTGTAGTCAATGGGTGGAATGTGGTCTAAGTCTTGCCACATAAAGGTCGTTGATTGGTAAATCGGTGGAACGACCGCTCTGAATGTGGGGTCGGGATTTTGACCAACTCGAAGGGCCTTTGTTGCAAAACGCATGACACATTATAGGCAAAAATTGCCTTGAAATTTGGAGTCGGCTGGAGAGTGCCTAACTCAATGAGGTCAATCATGATTTTTGAAAAACTGTGAACAAGCATTCTGGTTGGATTGCCTAAGGACCAACCAGCACTGATAGCATTCAACTTTTTGAATTCAGGTAAAAGGAATTTGAAATGCCTATCGTTACCTTTTTTGC
>JAPLCS010000152.1:0-538 GCA_026392145.1 Fimbriimonadales bacterium
CGACCGTTACTGTTCCCTGATTCTGGATGTGCGATTGATTTGCTGGGCGAGAATGACTTGCTCGTATTGGATGAGCCGCGTGAACTAGAAGCGAGTGGTAATCGTGCTGAAGAGGAACTGGGCCGTGGGCTTGAGGCTCGTGCAAAACGTGGAGAGATACTGAGTTCGACCGCCAACGATTTCTTTTTGCCCGTGGAGCATTTGGATTCTGCTTCGAACCTTTGGGTGTTGACGTCAATGAACGACATTCCTGGGTGGATTGATACAACGTATGAATATGATTTGGGAGGGGCATCTCTTGAGCCGTATCGGGGTAGAGCTGATTCACTCACTCAGACTCTAGCAACCTGGAAGGAGCAGGGTTTTAAGCTTGTTTTCTCTACAGATCAGCCCAACCGCTCACGGTCGGTGCTAAGTCAGATTGAGTTGTACCCACGAGAGACATTTGAAGTGGTTGGGGACGCTGCTGGTGGTGGTGCGGAAAAGAGTGAAGCTAACGAGGTTTATTTAGCTCAGGGGAACTTGGGTGGTGGTTTTG
>JAPLCS010000152.1:587-3710 GCA_026392145.1 Fimbriimonadales bacterium
GCTGAGTTATTTGGTGTGGCTAGGTTGAAATTGCCACAGCGAAGGTTCCAGGAGGGGGCACCTATCTCGACTGTGCTTGACCTCAAGCCAGGAGACTACGTTGTTCATATCAACTTTGGGATTGGCATTTTCCGAGGTTTGATAAAGAAAGAGGTGGAGGGCGTTGAGAAGGAGTTTCTCTTCATTGAGTACGCTGCACCTGACCGGCTTTTTGTTCCTGCGGACCAGCTTGACCGCATTCAGAAATACCTTAACCCTGGTGACGACCAGCCAAAGTTGAACCGGTTAACAGGAGGTGAATGGCAGAAGACCTTGGGAAAAGCGAAGGAGGAGGCGAAAGCCTTCGCCCGCGATCTGGTCAAGTTATACGCAGTTCGGAAGCGCGTCGAACGCTCCCCTTACGGGCCGGATACTCCCTTCCAAGCGGAGATGGAGCAGACGTTTCCATGGGTGGAGACTCCGAGCCAGATGACGGCGATTCGTGAAGCGAAACTAAGACTGAGGTTGCCATTCGGATTGCTTTTAAGGCGATTCAGTCGGGACGGCAGGTTGCCATTCTCTGTCCTACGACCATTTTGAGCGAGCAACATTATCGAAATTTTGTTGAGCGTTTGGGGTCTTTTGGGACTTCGGTTGGGTTGATTAATCGTTATACGCACGCGGGTGAGCGGAAGCAGATTATTGAGGACTTGAAGTCAGGAAAGATGGAAATGATTATTGGTACTCATGCGTTATTGGGTACCGGTATTGAGTTCAAGAACCTCGGCATGGTGATTATTGACGAGGAACAAAAGTTCGGAGTCAAGCAAAAGGAGATGTTGAAGCATCTTCGGTCTGAAGTGGATGTTTTAACTTTATCTGCGACTCCAATTCCGAGAACGCTAAGCATGGCGTTAATGGACATTCGGCAGATGTCACTTATCAACGACCCACCTCCGGGACGGCTTCCTGTTCGTACTTTTGTTCGGCCTTACAGTGGGGAAGTGGTTCGTGAGGCGATATTGCGAGAGCTTGCTCGTGGTGGCCAGGTGTTCTATGTTTATAACCGCGTGGATTCGATTATGCACGTCTATGAAAAGCTGAAGAAATTAGTGCCTTCGGCTCGGATTGGTGTTGGGCATGGTCAGATGAATGAAAAGGAACTCGAACCGATTATGGTGGGGTTCATTAAGGGTGAGATTGATATTCTGCTCAGTACCACGATTGTTGAGAGCGGGATTGATATTTCGAATGCTAATACTTTGATCATTGAGAATGCGGACCGCTTGGGACTGGCCCAGTTGTATCAGCTTCGTGGTCGGGTGGGACGAAGTGACCGTCAGGCTTATGCAATTTTCCTTTATAACCGACAATTGGATCAGTCGGTGTTGACGGTGCGAGAAGCGCAGCAGGTTGCATTGAATGATACTAAGAATAAGAAAACGTTGTCTGAGGGAGCTTTGGCAAGATTGAAGGCGTTGCAGGAGTTCTCATCTTTGGGTTCTGGATACTCGTTAGCGTTTCGTGATTTGCAGATTCGTGGTGCGGGTGAGTTGCTGGGTGCAAAGCAGAGCGGTACGATGGTGCAGATTGGCTATGAGTTGTACACCCAATTGATAAACGAAGCGGTTGCAACTCTGAAGAACACCGTGGATGGGGAGCCTTTGGGAGAGGAGTCAAGAGATCCGTTGGAGAGTCTGACGCCGTTACCTTCGTTTGAAGTACCTGTGGTGGCGATGCTGCCTGATACCTATGTCCGAGATCAAGCACAGCGGTTGTACTACTATCAACAGATGATGTCGAGCCGTAACGAGGAGCGGCTTGGTGAGGTTCAGCGCGACGTAGAAGATCGGTATGGAAAGCAACCTGCTCCTGTTCGCAATGCCTTTGCTATCATGTCTCTTCGTATTCGAGCTAAGGAGCTTGAGATTGAAAAGGTTGATGCAAGGCAGGGGAGGCTCGCTATTGTTTTTAGGCAAAGTGCTGATTTACCTCCCCGGTTATTTACTCTTATCTCGAAATACAATCGGGAAGCGTATTTAACCAAGGATGCATTTATTTGGCCATTCAATGGTGATCCAGTGATGGCAATTGAGGGCATGTTGAATGGGGTTCGAGATTGTCTCAACGAAATTGAGGCAAGTCGAAAGTTGTTGAACTTGTAGTTTGTGGCAGAGTTAGTCCTTTCGGTACTTTTGAATGAGTTCAATTGCTTTGTCTCGGTCGTGCCAGTCGCGTACCTGTACAAACTTATCTTCTAGGTCTTTGTAGACTTCAAAGAAGTGTTTAATTTCTTTTAGTGTGTGGTCGTTAAGTTCGGTGATGGACCGTCGGTAGCCGTAACGTGGGTCTTTCACTGCGACACAGAGAATCTTTTCATCTGGTCCTTTGTCGTCGGTCATTTCCAAAACTCCGATGGGTGCGGCTTCGATGATGCATCCTGGAAAGGTTGGATGGGAGACAAGGACGAGGACGTCGATTGGGTCGCCATCGATGTACAGAGTTTGGGGAATGTAGCCGTAGTCGAAGGGATAAAACAGGGGCGAATATAGGACTCGGTCCAGCTTGATTAGTCCCGTTTCGGCATCGACTTCATATTTATTTGTGCTACCTCGTGGTATCTCGATGACTACATTGCAGGTATCGGGTGCAGAATTACCGATTTTGGCATTGAGTAAGGACATAGGTCTAGTTTATTGTATTGGTATGAATCAGTGACAAAAAAAAGCCTCTTCCAGTTAGAAAGAGGCTTTTTGTTATGTAAGGCTTGCCTTATTTTTCTCGGAGAGGAAGGCCCATTGCCTTAAGGAACACTCGCGCTTCATCGTCTGTTTTAGCGGTAGTGCAGAATACGATGTCCATACCTCGAATTCTGTCGAAGGTATCGTATGGGATTTCAGGGAACACGAGCTGTTCTTTCAGACCCATTGCGTAGTTACCACGTCCGTCGAACGATTTTGCGGAGAGACCTTGGAAGTCTCGGATTCGGGGAAGAACCACGGTTGCAAGTCGGTCAAAGAAGTGCATCATTCGTTCACCTCGGAGGGTGACCTTGCATCCAACTTTCATTCCTTCTCGGAGTTTGAAGTTCGAAATCGCTTTCTTTGCGTGCGTTGTGACTGGCTTTTGTCCTGCGATGATTTG
>JAPLCS010000271.1 GCA_026392145.1 Fimbriimonadales bacterium
GTACTTTCAAGGATTGCCCAGGATGCTAGTTCGTCTTTTATTGTTTGTAAAACGATTTCATTTTGCTTACCTTTGCCCGCGCTAGCATTGACGAGCGAGTCAATCCAGACTGACCATCGAGTGTCACTAATACTGGAAAGATCAAATTCTGCAAGAGCTTGCCCATGAGCAGTTTCAGCGATAATTTCGGTGCTAAGTCCGTTCCAACAGAGCCCTGCAGCAGTAGCGCGTAGAGCAAAGATTTTTCCGTAAGGATTGCGACCTGGAATCACGACCGCCATTTCATGGACGGGAACTCCGGATAAGGCACTGTCTTGAATTTTTGCAATAACGTAGTCCACTTCATCGACTTCATCCTGAAGTGAAGCTACATCACATTCGTGTGAAGAATCTGCCTCCAAATTTATGACAGTTATAAGAGAATGTAGTTGACTAGAAAATTCTTGCTGTGCTTTTGGCATAGCCCCCGATTGGAGGAGCAAAAAAGATTCATCAATTGGTAGCAAGGCTCCGGCTAGTGCCTCCGTTGCTTGAGTAAGCATGTTGGAATTTTTGTCCCTGCCACCTAGTAGGTTGGTGTACTGATCGTACAATTTGCGAACTGGTTCTGCCAGCGCCTCAATTGCAATGTCGAATTCCTCGTGAGGAAGGGCATCAAGCGTATCGAAGGCTTTAACCATTTGAGACGGAAGGTCCTCGGAGTTTCGAAATGCCATAAACGACTTTGGTGAATCCTGAAGTGCTTTCCAAGCGGTTGCTAAAAGCTCATTGCTCGTTACCGGATGGAGATGGCGATTTGTTCTGGCAAGAATTTCCTGAGCGAATTGATTGAGATCAATCCATCGAACATTAAAGAGGGATTGATTGTGTCTCGCGACTCTTCTTCTCCATTGAAGAGCTGAAGGCTTGCTTGGAGCAATAACAGTTACCGTTTTGAACGGAGAATTTTGTCTAGCTTCGGCAATAGCGCCCGAGATTTTTTTTGTAATTGGGTGATGGAATGACATTAGAGAGAAAGTGAGTTCGATTTTAAGCTCGGAATGAGAAATTGAAACAAAAATTACAATGCTACAAGTTATACGCCAGATAATTTGCATTTTATGTAGATAAAGATGAATATTTATAATAAAAAAGATTCTTCATTTTGAACATGATCAATCAGACTTACAATCCTCAGTTCGGCGAACGGATTGTCCTCTAAGCATAAAGCCCCAAGGTGACCAATAGAACAGTAGTGAGAGAGGCGGTAAAGCGTTTGAACTTGATGGAACATGATGAAGAGAGGGTTTAGACTTTCTTCTTCCTGAGTGATATAGTGATGAAGATGAAACTGTTCGTTCCGGCGTTATGCACCGGATTAATTGCTCTTACAACTTTGGCTCACGCCGAGACCTATGCGGTGATAGTGGGAATAAGCGACTATCCTGAACCTTTGGATGCAACCGGCAAAAGATTGGTTGACGAAAAAGGGCTTCCAATTTCGGACGATTTGCCTGGAGCCTTAAATGATGCTTTAACTTACAAGGATGTATTTGTAAATAAGTATGGTGTGAAACCTGAAAATATTAAAATGTTGACGGACAAGCAAGCTGATGAAAAGGGGTTCGTGGAAGCTTTTACATGGATCGCAAAGACCGTGAAGCCCGGAGACCAGTTTATTTTCACTTACTCGGGTCATGGAGCTCAAATTGAAAATAAAAAGGAAGCGGATGGGCTGGATGAGGTGATTGTGCTCGCAGATGAGCATCTAATATCAGATGATTTATTCGGTGATATTGCTCAGATGTTTTCCAAGGCCGGTGTGAATAGCACTTTTATTTTCGATTCTTGTTTCAGTGGCGGCATGGCGAGAGGCGTTGCAAGCTTTAAAGGTCAAGATGCAATCTCCAGGAATCGAGCTTTAGATGCGAAGCGACTTAAAAAGGCTACATACGTACCAGAAGCAAAATTAGCAACTTTTAAGACCTCAAAAAAGGCAGCCAATGCACCTGGAAGCTATGCATTTGTGTTCGCTTCACAGGAGGACCAGACTTCTACAGACTTGGATTTTAAGGATCCCAAAATGAAAGACCATGGCTTGTTTACGCTCGTTTTGACCGCCTTCATTGAGGAGTATTCAAGCGAGCCGGTCGGCGATGTCATGGAACTGACAAAAAATCTTATCAAAGAAAAGGGATTTGAGCAGATACCTAAAATTGAATACAGCGATCCAGAACGAGCTAGAAAACCACTCATTTTGAAATCTTAATTCAACTTGGTATTTTCATTTGTGAACTGGTGAGGTGAGTTAAATGAGATTGCAATGGAGTCATTTCATGGCAAATTGTCGAATATCCCTGGTGGCGCTGTTGTTATTCGCAGGAAATTCGGTTGTATTTGCGCTCCAGGATTCTAAAGGGACTCCAAATTCCCGAATACGGATTGTCCCTCAATCTTCAGATGGTCTCATGACCGGTTTAGAGGAAAACAGGAGCGGCACGCGCCTCGTGACCTCAAATGAATTTCAATTGCCCAGACTATGGGACTCAAAGCGACAAATTCTTCTGAGTGTTTTGGATGGACACGTTGACCTCATTGGAGATGTTAAATTTAGTGAATCTGGCGAAGTTGTCATTACCCAGTCAATGGATCGAGTTCGCATTTGGGACTCGCTTCGGGGCAACTTGATATCTGAGTATGTATCTCCGCCAGACGACCTCTGGACTTGCGTAAGTTACTCACCGTCATCCGATCATGTTGTGATTGGTTCCATGTTGGGAAAAGTGTTTCTGGGGCAACGACAGGGTGGGGCACTGATTCAGATAGCGAGTGAACCGAAAAACCGTGTGAATTGTCTTAGCTTCTCAAACGACGGGAAATTATTATCGATTGGTAGAGAGAATGGCGGAGACGTATTTCTCTTTAATAGCAAGAAGTTACTATTTAAGTATACAAACCCTAAGGGCGCAACAATGTGGACTGTATTTTCGCCCAATAGTAATTGGCTTGCGGTAACAAATGATGCAGGAAGCGCAGAGTTGTATAGCATACAAAGCAAAAAATTAAAAATTTCGTATCCTCATTTTGTTGGCTCTAGAGGTGTTAAGACGGAATTTTGTGGTGCGTCATTTGTAGGGATGGAAAAGAACCAGCTCCTCACCACAGCAAAAAACGGTGAACTCAAGTTGTATCCGTTGGGCAGCTCAAGTCCAAGTTCTGTGCTGAGAGGCCATAGTGAAAAAATTAGGGAATTGCGATTGTCGTATGACCGACAATTTGCCGCGACCTACGGTAGTGACGATAAAATGAAACTATGGAACCTGGTAACTGGCCAGGAAATACCCATCAAGGACTTGATTCCTGGACTCCCGACCGCTGCAAGTTTTTCTCCAACTAAACCTGTTTTTTGGGTTGGGTACTCAGGTGACAACGGCGGATCCATTTGTCAGCTCAATGTGCTCACAGGGAAAATTGAAACAAGTTTACTTGGATCAGTGGTTACCTTAGGAAAAGCTGGATTGGTTGGTGATGATCCGGTCCTCAGGTTAAGTACTAAAGGGGGCGACAGACTAGGTTATTCATCGAAAGCTTTGCACTTATTTTTTGATATTCGTGGGACAAATCGACCTTTTCCGGTCTTGATGGATTGGGAGACGATAAGTTCTTCGCTGAACGGAAAATACTACGCGATTGAAAATGTATCTACTGCCTCTTCTGTCCTGAATGGAAATAGTAAATTTTGGATACTTGATCCTTTTAGTAATCAACTTAGAGTCGGTTTAACTTCAGTTGTTGATTCCTCAATATCTTCAGACTCATCCATGGTAGCCATTTTAGGAACAAACGGAAGTGTTGATATTTTTGATATAAAGACAGGGCAGAACCTGAAATCGTGGGTCTTGGATAAACCGTCAGATGAAATCAAGAACCCAAAAGGATCAACCCATCTGCAAAACATCCATTTTTTGCCAGACGGAAAGACTGTCCTCACGGGCCCCCATCCGGGAAATTCTGTACTAGTTTGGGATTGGAATACTGGAAATGTAATTCGGTCTGTAACTCTCGAAATGCCTGCAACAGAGATAGTGCTAAGTAAAAATGGTCGCAGATTTGCTGCAATAAGAAAGAGTTATCTACTTTCAGAATCGAGTGGCATCGTAGTTTATGATCTGGATTCTGGAAAGAAGGTTGCATCCTTTGCAGATAAGAATCGCATGGAATTCGGTGAAAAAAAATTTTCAGATGATGGAAGATTATTGTATAGTTGCACCTATGGATATTCACTGCTTCTTGATTGTGAGACAGGTGTAAAAAAGGAGTTCTATTTTGATACGTTTATAGTTTCTCCCAATGGGCTTTGGTACGCAGTGAGTACCGGTTCGGAAGTTACAATTTACAACTTAAAAACCAATTTGCCTCATGTTAAATTGCAAGCAAAAGATTCTGTAGGGCAACTTTTGTTTACATCGAATCCCACTAGGTTTCTTACGTTGGACGAAAATGGAGGTTTGACAGTGTGGAAGATTCCTTCATTGAGCGATTCAAACACTGGCTCAGCCTCCTCATTAACGAAGGAAACACCAGAAGCAAAGCGCTTATGTCAAGTCGTAGTGATGCGTAACGGGGAGTGGCTCGTATATGACGATCAGGGAAGATATGATGCTCCAGACCCCGCGTCGGTCGAAGGCGCTTACTTTATATTGAACTGGAAAGGTGGCATGGAAGCAATTAACATGGCTCAATTAAAGTCCGTATTTTATGAGCCTGGACTCTTAGCTAAATGTTTCGAGTTGGATTCGGAAGTAACGCGAGATGTGCCGTCTCTGGAGGATTTGCATTTATATCCTGAGATTTCAATTTCTAAATCGAGAGGTCTGACTGTGGACGTCCGAATAAAAGAGAGAGATGAAGGTGGCATTGGCTTAACGACCTTTTACTTGAACGGAAAGCAAATTCTGCAACGACGGGGAGTAGGATACTTCCAGTTAGATTTGACTCCGTATCTTGGTTACTTCTTGCCAGCAAATTTATTGCCTGCAGGAAAGGGAAATGAGTTAACGGTACAGGTTCGGAACCAGAAAGGAGATTTAATCAGTCCCTTTGAGCGATTAGATTTAGGGGTGCCTGACGGGTTGAAGCCTCCACCAGTTAAGTTACACGCGCTTTTTGTGGGTGCTGGAAACTACGTTGGTCAAGAATATGACTTGCAAGCCCCGCCCCTTGACGCTGAAGCCTTGGCCTCAGCAGTGAGGGAAGTTGCAAGTCGGTTGCTGCCCGAAAGAGTTTTTGTCACCTCGTTAACTACGCGGGCGGATGATTTAAATCAACGGCCAACCCGAACCAATATATTGAGTTGGTTCTCTAAGGTGAAAGCTGAATCATCCTCTTCTGATGTTGTGATGGTCTACTTTGCAGGGCACGGGGTGAATAAGATTGGCGATAATCGTGATTATTTCTTCCTGACAAGTGAAGCAAATCCTGCAGATATAACTTCAACAGCAATTGGTACAAGCACTGTAAGTGGCGAGGATTTGAAAAAGCTCCTTTCCTCGCTCCCTGCCAACAAGCAAATTGTGATTCTGGACACTTGCCATAGTGGTGCTGCATCTGGCACTTTAATTGAGAAATCCAGATCTGTGTCAGGTGATTACCAAAGAGCATGGGAATCAATTCGAGAATCAACTGGAACATGGATGCTTGCTGGGGCCTCGGCGGATCAAAAGAGTTATGAATCTACAAATGTTGATCATGGGATGTTAACTTATGCATTACTTGAGGCCATTGATCAAGCATCACCGGAAGCATTGAGACCAGCAACCGGCGGGGATTTATTTGTCGATGTTGAAAAGTGGCTTGGCTACGCAACGACTCGGGTTGAAACTTTGAAGAATGAAGTCGGAATTCGGGGCGCACAGCAACCTGAGTTTCGCAAGGCAACCGCAGGAGGAACCTTTGATATCGGAGTAATGCGTAATGAAAAGCGTGGATTTTTAGGATTGAAAGCACCGATGCCTGTCGTCATTGTCGGAAACTTTGAACAAGATCAGGAAGACCCTTTGAGCCTAGATGGTCTTATAAGTACTTCCATGAAGTCTGCTCAGGCTTTTAAGGCCTGGTTTGATAGACCTAAGCACCCTAATGTGTATCGAATCGCTGGGACCTACTCGGTGTCATCTGATGTCGTTACTGTCAAAGTCTTTATTCAAAAATTTGATGCGAATGCACAACGAAAAACTATTGAGACTCACGAGGTGAAGGGGACTACGAGTCAACTGACTGCTCTATCAGATAGAGTACGTACATTAGTAGAAACACGTATTCGTGAATTGGAACCTAAACAGCCTTCATCTCGTTCCAATTGAATCCGATTTTTGCATCAACTTCTACAGGCACTTTGAGTGGGAGAGAGGTTTCCATGAAGCCTCTAATCGGTTGAACGAGTGCTCGATCGCCGGTGGGTATTTCGAAGACTAATTCGTCGTGAACATTTAGTAGCATCTTGGTGGATGTGCCTTGAATATGTTTTCGTACTGTTAGCATGGCAAGTTTGATCATGTCTGCTGCAGTTCCTTGAATGGGTGCATTCATGGCTTGGCGTTCGGCGTACTGGCGTTCATTAAACCGAGAGGCATGAATGTCGGGGAAGTAGCGTCTTCGACCGGTAAGAGTTGTGGTGTATCCCTTCGAACGAGCTTCCGCAACGACTTCTTGAGTAAAGCCTTTGACCGTTGGGAACCGCTCGTTATACAGATTAATAAGTTCCTTAGCTTCGGCACGACTGAATCCTCCGCCAAGTTGGTTGGCAAGCCCAAAGTCTGTCACGCCATACAGCACTGCGTAATTCAACAATTTGGCATATCCTCGTTGCTCCTTTGTCGGTGGTCCGTCAAGATGAAACATAACTTTGGCAGTGGCGGCATGAACGTCTTCATGCTCAGCGAATGCACGTACTAAAGCAGGTTCTTCGCACATGTGAGCCAGAACCCGAAGTTCAATCTGCGAGTAGTCAAATGACGCTAATTCAAAGCCCTCTGCGGCCACAAATGCTTTTCGAATTGATCGTCCAAGTTCAGTTCGAATAGGAATATTTTGTAGATTTGGATCATTTGAGCTGAGTCGCCCTGTCGCTGCGACGGTTTGTGAGTAGGTTGTATGAATCCTTCCGTCGGAGCCTATCTGCCCTTGAAGTGCTTCTGCATACGTGGAGCGCAACTTCGAAAGTTCTCGCCAAGTAAGTACCTCGCCTGCAATTTCGTAGGTTGGTGCCAATTGTTGGAGAATCTCTGCGCCAGTTGCGTAGCCGGTTTTAGTTTTTGTGGCTCCCGGTATTCCGAGTTTGTCAAAGAGAACCTCACCAAGCTGTTTTGGGGACCCGATGGTGAACTCTAGTCCAGCATATTCATAAATCTTCTTTGTGGACGACTCAATAGCAACTGCCAGCTCTTTGCTGAATTCTTGAAGCTGATGCTTGTCGGTGCGGATACCAATTTCTTCCATTTCAGCTAAGATTGGAGTTAATGGTTGTTCGATAGAATCGAGTACCGATTCTTGTCCTTCTTTTCCGAGTCTTTCACGCATAGGCGACTCAAGTCGAAGAAGGGCAGCGGCACCTTCATCAGGAGCTGTAATAGCTCCGTAGTCGGTATAGCCTTGGACCAAATCTGAGAGGGTGTAGCTTGACCGTCCTGATTGGAGCACATACCCTGCCACCAAAGAATCAAATCGAATTGATTGGTCAAAGACCTTTGCTGTTTTGTAAATGGGCTTGGAATCATGCAAGACAGCTTGACTTGGAAAGGTTTGGAATAGTCTTATCGCTTCTGCTTTCGATGCAACAAGTACTTCATGACCTACTCCAATATATGCAATTTCTGGAGCGTCATCGAATAGATCATTGGCTTGTGTCTTTTCAAAAACTACTGAGTAGGGCTGACTGTTGACTGAACTTTTGAGCATAAGAAACGAGCTAACGTCCCGTTTAGTAAATTCGATTTTTTCAACTTTAA
>JAPLCS010000017.1:0-1307 GCA_026392145.1 Fimbriimonadales bacterium
AGTCGAAATCCTCAAATCGCTGGCAGGCTCACCCAAGGTCGTCATTTTTGATGAACCTACCGCCGTGCTTTCCGAAGAAGAAGTTACCGAACTATTCGCTCTGCTTCGACGCCTCGCCGAGGCGGGGAAAATAGTCATTCTCATCGCTCATAAAGTCCGAGAAGTCCTCTCTATCGCGGATCGCATCACGGTGCTTCGCCGAGGAAGCCACATAAAAACCGTTCCGTCAAACGAAGTCGATTCCGAACAGTTAATCGAATGGATGGTCGGAGAAAGACTTTCAGTCTCTCCTCCCATTCAAGCCAACTCACTCGCCCAAGGCTTAAAAGTAAACGGCACCGCATCATTTCAAGTGAAAAAAGGAGAAATTCTCGGCATCGGAGGAGTAGACGGCAACGGACAACTTGAACTATCAGAATCTCTAGCGGGAGTCACTCCATTCCAGGGAACTCTCGAATGGAAAGGCTCACCTCTAAATTTCAACGAAACCTCCGTGGGGTTCGTGCCCCAAGATCGTCGGGCAGATGGATTGGTGCTCTCTATGAGCATTGAGGAAAATATTAGGATTGCTAGGCTCAACGAATCATTGCCCCAAAACCACACTGAAAACCTTATCAATCAGTTTTCCATCAAAGCGGAATCTGCCCTCGACAAAGCCTCACAGCTCTCTGGCGGTAACCAACAAAAGGTAATCCTTGCACGAGTGCTTGATGCAAAACCCGAACTCCTTGTCGTAGTCAATCCCACCCGAGGTCTCGATGTCAAAGCCTCACAATTCGTTCACAATCAGCTCTTAAATGCCGCCCAATCAGGAACAGCAATTGTCCTGTTCTCAGCAGACCCAGATGAATTAGCCACAGTCTCTCACCGCCAACTCTACATGTCCCGTTCAAAACTGTATGCCACAGAGCAGGAGGCTCTCAACGCATGAACAAGTCAGTTTCCAGCCAATTCAAACAGACTGTCAGTAAAGTGGGAATGATTGGGCTAGGATCATTGGGCCTCATACTCCTAGTGGCCCTTTGCCTCTGGGCTCTCGGAATCCCCATCAACAAGGGGTTTTCACTTCTCTGGGAAGGTGCGGCAGGAGATAAATTTGCGTTATCACAAACTCTAGTTCGCGCAACTCCGCTTCTGTGCACAGGAGTAGGCGTCTGCATCGCGTGGAAATCAGGGGCATTTAACATCGGCGGTGAAGGGCAACTTCTCATGGGTGCTCTCGCCTCCGCAGCCCTCGGCAAACTTCTTCTCAATTCGGGAATTGGACAGTTCGGTACCTTCTTAATGCTCCTCACCTCAGGAATATT
>JAPLCS010000017.1:1340-2226 GCA_026392145.1 Fimbriimonadales bacterium
CCCTTGCAACATGGATTGCTCAACGACGCGGAGTGGACCTCGTCATCGCGACAATATTAATGAACTTTATCGCTGATAAGTTGCTCTTCTGGGGGGTCGACGGTCCCCTGAAACGTGCAGGTGAAATTTCACCCCAAACAGACACACTTCCCGATGCCATGATGCTTTGGCGCCCCTCGCGGCAAACAGATTTACACCTAGGTGTAGTCATCGCCATCCTATTAGCAATCGCAGCGAGCGTGTGGCTATACCGCACAAGGTCTGGGTATCTCACCCGAGTCGTGGGAGAAAACCCCCGATTTGCCAGAACCAATAGAGTGGATGCCAACAAAGTCCAAATGCGGGCGATGATGCTGAGTGGAATGATATGCGGACTTGCTGGTGGCATTCAGTACCTAGGAATCAACGGTCAACTCGGAAGCACCTTCTCCCAGCAATACGGCTTTCTAGGGATACCCGTCGCACTAGTCGCCGCCCTCAACCCAATCGGCGCCATTTTCTCTTCCCTCTTCTTTGGAGGTTTGTTTGCAGCAACCAGTAACCTCGCACGTTTCGCCCAAGTTGGAAATGCCTTCGTCTACATTATCCAAGCTTCGGCGGTGCTAGGACTGCTCATCTACCGCTATCTTTCCCAAATTCAATCCCAGAAGAGTCAATTGACCACGTCGGAGGAAGCATGATTTCTCTCCTTCAAATCCTCCGATATTCCGCTCCAGTCGCCTTCGGTGGTGTAGGGGAAGCAGTGGCGCAGAAATCCGGTGTGATTAACATAGGCCTAGAAGGAACCATGTTGTCAGGTGCATACGCCGCCACTTCTGTCGCCCTTGCAACTGGTAACCCATGGCTAGGCCTGCTTGCTGGTGGCATAACCGGCTTAATCGTAGGC